>JAQGHK010000568.1 GCA_028288875.1 Phycisphaerales bacterium
GGTTTTTCGATGTGATGGCGTTTTTTGTCGGGCCGCGTATCGTGCTGGTATGCCCATGCTCACCATCGACTCGCTCGGATCCTTCGAAGTCCCCGCCGGCAAGCGCCTGATCAGGGCGATCCTCGACGATGCCAACGCCGATCAGCATTATTCGTGCGGCGGGCAGGCCAAGTGCACGACGTGTCGCGTGGTGTTCACCAGCGGTGAGCCCGCCAAGATCACGCAGGCGGAATTGGACCTGATCGCGGCCGGCAAGTTTGCACCGCAGGCCGGCGAGCGGCTGAGCTGCCAATGCACGGTCGATGGGGATATGTCGATCAAACTGCAGGTGCCGAAGCCGCCCGCCAAGCAGCCGGCGATCCCGGCCGATGACATCGTGCCGCCGCCGGTTTGGGTCGCGAAGTAATTCGGGTCAGATCGTCTAATTCGCTCGAAACAGCGCAAAGAGAACGCCGCGGCACTGGCCGCGGCGTTTTATGATTTCAATCGGAGCAGACCCGCCTCAGGCGGCGTCGACCTTCGGCTTCGGCATCGGCATGTTCGCCGGGACGCGGAGCAGGTTCTGGCAGTGTGAGCATTTCACGACTTGGCCGCGTGCTTCCAACGGGATCGCCAGCACCTTGCGGCACTTGAGATGCGGGCACATGATCTGGGCGGAAGGCGGGGTCGTGGTCGATGGCGTGGACATGGCTATCTAATTTATCGGCCTGCCGCGGCATCGACTCCAGTTTTATCCAGCCAAGCCTTCAGGGGTGGGGGTAATTGCTCAGGCGTCAGCCCCGGCCGTTTGGCGTACGGCCGATAAAGGGGGTCGCCGATGAAGGCGATTTTCCAGCTCGTCATCGGATTGGTGGCCCAGAAAACTTCCGCGAGGCTCGCCTTCCCGGTCAGGAGCAACGGGAAGAACTCCTCCGGCCGCGGGAAGCTTGATAGGTAAGGCTCCGATACGGCTCCCAGCGTGGCCACCACGCCGTCCTTGATCAGGTTGGCGACCCACCCCTTTTCGCGCGCATCGTGCAGGCTGACGAGTTCCAGCGAGGCGACGTGGTATCCGACGGCGCCGGTGACGAATCCGCAGGACGGGATGTAATTCCGCAGGCTGTACCAGCCGCAGTAGATCGCGGTGCCCGGCGCCGCCCGTGGGGTGATGACCTGTTCGCGATCGTCGGTGATCACCGTGACCTTGGTATTGGCCTTCACGAACGTCGCGGCGTCGCGGATCGCTTGGTCGTACCAGCCGTAGCCGTCGGGCTTGCCGTCCTTCATGACCGGCAGACCGCGGCTATCGAACACCGCCTTGCCGTCGAGCCCTTCGGCTTCGGCCTTGAGCGTGTCATCAATCAAGCGCGTCGCCAGTTGCGGCGTCGGCGCGTCAATCCGGCAGGTCATAATCTCCATGACAGGCCGGGCTGCAGTGACCTGGTAATGGAGCGCGTTCGGCTGCCACCGGTAACGCGGAAGATCGCCGACAAGGACGAGGGCGAGCTCATTATCCACGGCCGCATCCGTCTCGTCGCCGTTGATCCAGAGCAGTTGCTGCTCAGCGATCTGGTGGAGTGGAAATAGCCCGCCCTGGTCGGCAACCTGCCGGCGTAGCATGGCGCGCGCCTCCGCGTCGTGCGGCTTCGTGGCCAGCGCCTGTAATTGCTCTGGCGGGACCGCCGGGACGGTTGTCGCTTGGGCAGGAAACTGCGTGGCCATCGCCGCGCCGGCCGCCGCAATCGACGACTGCTGGGCGACCTTTAACGCCTCCACCATCGCCAGCGGCGGCGTCTGGCCCGCGGCCTGCACTTGCTGGATCACCGCCTGGAAATGCTGCCGCCCCGCCAGGATTCCGGTGGCCGGCCCCGGCGCGACGGTGAGGCCGGCCGATTTGGCTGCCGCGTCGATGGCTTCGGTCAGCTTCGTGGATCGCGTATCCAGATCGGAGATTAGGCGGCGCAGTGCACCGGTCTCAACCCGATCGGCCTCAGTCACCGGGCGCGATCCGACACGCAGGGGCACGCCGTAAAACGTCACCAGGCAGCGCACGCCCTTCCCGGCGGGCGACTGCAGGAACGCCTTTACAGGCGCCGCGACGCGAACGTCGTATTCCTCGGCCGACATCTCCTCGCCGGTCGATAAATCGAGCGCCAGCGACCGCTCTGCCGGCACATGACGCACCTGCGCATAGTGCTGAGCCAGCGCCGCGGACTGCGGCACATTTTTATTGGTGATCAGGAGCAGTTCGTCCGGCCGCAGGACAGCACGGGCCGACGAACCGATCAGCAACAGCCCGCTGGCGGCGACAAACAGCAGTCGCCGCCGGGCCGGCGTCATGACGCCGGCGCCGCCGCCGCGTCGGCCGGCAGTTGAACCTGCGCCTGTTCGATCATGGCGATCAGCGCCTTAATCTCTTTGATCGATTCCGGGCTGCCCCACAGCAGCACCCAGTCGACATGCCAGTTGCAGCGTTCGAACGTGCATTTATCCAGGTGATAGACGGTTTCACGCAGCACCAGGGTGCAGGCGGTGAACGAACAACCGATGAAGGCCTGACCGCTGATATAGACGGTCTGGTTGGTGAAGAATTCCCCTTCGTGTTTAGTCAGAAGCACTCGCAGTCCTTTCGAGGCTCGGAATCGTGGCCGCTGACGTACACTCTGTCAACGACGCAATTTTCGTGAATCTATTCGGAGCAATCGCAATGCGGAAGCTGATCAAGCTGGTTCTGGCCCTTGGCCTTGGCGTAGTCGTCCTGGTGCTGCTGCTCGTCTGGCTGGGCCTCAATAGCCTGGTCCGCCGAGCGGTGGAAACGGGGGCAACGACCAGCCTTAAAGTGCCAACGACCCTCGGCTCGGCCACCCTTTCACCTTTTGGCGGCAGCGTCGGGCTGAGCGACCTGAAAGTCGGCTCCCCGGCCGGCTTTTCATCGCCGCAGATGTTCACGCTCGGCCACGTCGGCGTCAGCAGCAGCATCGGCCGGCTATTCGGGACGCCGGTGCGCGTCGTATCCGTCAAAGTCGATGGCCCGCAATTGGTCATCGAACAGGCCGGCGGAAAGCTGAACGTGATGGCTTTAAGCGAAAACCTGAAGCCCAAGGGCGAGCCCGCGCCCGGCGGCGACAAGGCCCAGCCGATGAAAGTGGTGATCGATCAGCTCGATATTGCCAACGCCGGCGTGACGATCGTTCCAGGCATTCCCGGCGTTACTAAGACCTACCAAGTGTCCCTGCCGGCCGTCAGCTTGAAGAACATCGGCAACGCCGACGGCACGCAGACGGGCGAGGAGATCGGCCGGGTGGTGAACGAGATCATCAGCGTGATGGCTGCCAAGGCGGCGGAGTCGGACCAGGTACCGCCGGAGGTGCGCCAACTGCTGTCACTGGACATCAATCAGCTCAAAAACAATCTTGAAGGCAAGGCCAAGGAAGAGCTGAAGAAAGTCACCGACAAACTCGGTGCCGGCGATCTGGGGAAGCTGCTCGAAAAGAAAAAGAAATAGCCGGGTCGGTCTACCGCACGTCGGCCGTCACCACTGCGGGCTTCAGTTCATACACGTCGAGCGCACCGAAGCGGGCGCGTCGCTGATAGCGCGAATCAACATAGCCGGCCAGTTCGGTCCAGGCACGGATTAGGTTCTCGCCCCGGCGTGGCCGAAACGCGTATTCCGCCTGGCAGCGGCGGTGAAAATCTTCCCGCTCCGGCCAATCGCTGGCGAATACAATCCAACGCGGCTTGCGGCTCTCAAAATCGCTGAGCAGGACGCTGAGAAACTGCTGCGGCGCATCATCGTGGTTCGAGAAGATGAACGTCAGCGGAATGCGCGAACCGGCCTTTAAATCGGATTCCACCAGAATCCGCGCCTCTTCGTCCATCCACACGGCGTCGCCCTTGGCGGCGTGGGACTTCACATAATCGTTCGCCGCCAGCCGATCGGTCGGCACCGGCGTGTGAAGCACGATCGTGTACGTCCAGACGACCGACGCGAATAACACCGGCACCGGTGCAATGAGCGTCGTCATCGCACTCGGCTTCCGGGCGATCAGCCCGAACAGCAGCGACGCCGGAGCCATCAGCGGCAGGAAGTGATAGGTATACAGTCGCCCTTGCATCACAATGCCGGTGAGTTCAACGGCGAACCACACGAGGGCAAAGACAATGGGCACGCCTTCGCCCGCGTTGCGCGGCTCAGCCCGTTTTCGCTCGGCCACGCCGCGGATCATCAAGGGGCCGCCGAGGATCAGCGTGGTGCTCAGAAACTTCACCAGGATCGTTGAACCGACCCACACGCTGTTGCTGTTGTAAAGCCGGATCTGTTCAACCAGGGCTGGCACCGCCCTGATCGCTCCCGATTCAATCAAATAGCCAAGCGCCACGGCTCCTGCCGTCGCAACGCCGGCCGCCGCATAGAGGGCGAGTCGCAGGCGTGTTTTGAAATCGACGCTGTTCCACACCAACAGCGCCGCGGCGCCGCCGACGAGCACGGAGAGCGCGGTGGGCTTGGCGAGCGCACCGATGCCGGCACACAGACCGGCCGCGAACGCGTTCCAGGCGGTTTGGGTTTTCCAGCACCGCATGATCGCGAGCGCCGCGATCGAGCCGGTCAGGATTTGAACGTGTTCCAGCTTAAACGCCGCCGAGACGGCGAGAGGGAAGCCGATCCACACCGAAGCCATTGCGGCCGTTGGCCACGTGGAGCTCGGCCGAACAATCGCGACCGTCCGGACAATGGCGATCGTCGCCAGCACCGACATCACGATGCTCAGCAGCGCGTACCCTGCCCACCAGCCGCCGACCAGCAGATACGCCGGCCACATGAGCGGGCCGACCAGCGGCAGCTTGTTGTCGATCAGTTCAATACCGATTCGGCCGCCTTGGCCGAACAGCTTGCCCATGTAAACGAACAATTCCATGTCGCCGTCGTATTGTTCGACAACGAAGCAGCACCGCATCGCCAGAGCGAGCAGCGCGACCGACAGGCCGGCGATCCAGACGGATCGGCCGACGGGTTCGCTGGTGAGAGGCGGCGCTTTAAGGGCGATCACACTTCCGTTATCGGCGCGCATCAGCCGTGTCTGCAACGGAATCGGCCGGGGCCGTACCCCGCCGCCAGATGCGGACGCCATCGATCTCGGCCTCGGGGCGATAATGTTCGGCGAGATAGCGCGCCATCGCGGTTAGCTGCCGTTCAATGGCGTCCGCGCGGGCCGGCGACGACGCGACGTCGGCCATGTGATGGCGATACAAATTCGCAATTCGGGTCGGGTCTGCCGCAAAAGCGACATAGGCGGGCTGACGGTTCGACCAGTCGCTGAGAATCTGCCGGCCGAAAAAGTCGGGAGCCGCATCGCCGTTGGCCATGAGGAAAATCAGCGGCACGCTGGAGCCAGGCCGGCGGTCGGTTTCGACCAGTAGCCGCGGATAATCGTCGGCCCAGACGGCGTCAATCGGCGATGCGTGCTGTGAGAGATAGGCGATCACGCGATCTTCTCGCGTGGCGGCCGGCCGATCGATGATCGTGGCGAGCACCATCCAGACCGTCAGCGCGACTGCCGGGCCAAAGGCCATTGTCAGTGACGCCGCCGAGACGCGCCGCGCGAGCAACCCGGTCGCCATCGCAGCCGGCGGGCCA
>JAQGHK010000640.1 GCA_028288875.1 Phycisphaerales bacterium
TTGCGCGGTCGCCTTCCTCGAGCAAGGCGACTGCGCAAGCGACGCTTCAACCGAACATTCCTGTCTACACCAACCGCTGGGACATCGGTGTCCTTTACGGTCCGCACGGCGCTCCCGATTTCTTCACCGATGCCGATATCGAAACGTTCTTCTCCACCGACTGGAAGGTCCACTACAACTCCGACCGCACCGGCACGCGCCTGATCGGCCCCGCCCCGCAATGGGCCCGCACCGATGGCGGCGAGGCGGGCTTGCATCCGTCGAATATTCACGACAACGCCTACGCCGTCGGCACGATCGATTTCACCGGCAACATGCCCGTCGTCCTCGGCCCCGACGGCCCGAGCCTCGGCGGCTTCGTCTGCCCGGCCACGGTGGTGCGGGCTGAGCTGTGGAAGATGGGTCAGGTGCGGGCGGGCGACACGATCCGCTTCAATCGCCTCTCGCAGGCTGAGGCGGCGGAGCTGGATCGTATCGCAGAACTGAAAATCGCCGGGCAGGATGAAGCCACGCTTGCGCCATCGCCGAGCGAGGCGACGTCGGAAGGCATCCTCACGCCGATCCTGCAAACAACTCCCGCCAACGGAGACGCACCGGCCGTCGTCTATCGTCAGGACGGCGACTGCTATCTGCTCGTCGAGTACGGCGATCTCATTCTTGATCTGAAGCTGCGCTTCCGCGTGCAGGTGCTCTACCAGGCCATGGTCGATCGCCGCTTGGATGGCGTGATCGATCTCACGCCGGGCATCCGGTCACTGCACATTCACTTTGATCCGCGCGTGCTGCCGGTGACGGATCTGCTCAATCTGCTCACCGAGATGGAAAAGACGCTGCCCGACGTGCACGACATTGAAGTGCCGTCGCGCGTCGTGCATTTGCCGCTCAGTTGGGACGACCCGGCCTGTCAGTTGGCGATTCAAAAATACATGCAGTCGGTACGCAAAGACGCGCCGTGGTGCCCGAGCAATATCGAATTCATCCGCCGGATCAATGGCCTGGATTCGATCGAGGACGTGAAGCGCATCGTATTTGATGCCAGCTACCTAGTTCTCGGTTTAGGCGACGTGTATCTCGGTGCGCCGGTCGCCACGCCGCTCGACCCGCGGCACCGGCTGGTGACGACCAAGTACAACCCGGCCCGCACGTGGACGGCGGAAAACAGTGTCGGCATCGGCGGGGCGTACATGTGCATTTACGGCATGGAAGGGCCGGGCGGGTATCAATTCGTCGGCCGGACGGTACAGATGTGGAACACGTATCGGCAGACCGATGATTTCATCGACGGCAAGCCGTGGCTGCTGCGGTTTTTTGATCGCATCCGCTTCTACCCGGTGTCGGCGGATGAACTCTTGAAGCTGCGGACGGATTTTGCCAGCGGCCGATTCAAGCTGAAGGTGGAACCGGGCACTTTCGGGCTGAAGCAGTACGAAGCGTTCCTGAATGAGAACGCCGAATCAATCGCCGGCTTCCGCGTCACCCAGCGGCAGGCGTTCGCCGAAGAGCGGGCACGCTGGGCGGCGGCGGGGCAGGACGTGGTGTCGGCCGATCCGGTGGAAACATCGGAGGCGAGCACGACGGAACTCGCCGCGGGTTTGGAAGCCGTGACGGCCGAGGTGCCGGGCAGCATGTGGAAGATCGACGTGAAGCCGGGGCAGGTGGTCGCGGCCGGCGATCGGCTGGGCATCATCGAATCCATGAAGATGGAGATCCCGGTGGTAAGTCACGCGGCCGGCACGGTGGCGGATGTATACGCCGTCGAAGGCAAGCTGGTGGCAGCGGGGCAGGTGCTGTTCAGTCTGATCCCCTCGCCGGGTACGCCGGAAGAGGGTTAGGGAGAGGGTCTGCTAATTCCTGAGCGTGCCGGCAATTTGAAGAGAAGCCCTCACCCTAGCCCTCTCCCGGCAATACCGGGCGAGGGGATCAGCGGTCACTCACCGGCGATGACCTGCATCGGGTGCTCGATCGTCAGCCGGTCCAGTGCGGTCTGGCCGACCAGGTCGGCGGCTCGCTGCAGGCCGATCAGGCGGCGTTCCAGCGTGTTCGTGCGGTGGGCGTCGCTGCCGATCATGAAATAACGACCTTCGCGCAGCCATTGGGTGGCCAGTCGGCCGCGGACAGTCGTCGCGCCTTCGCCGATGCATTCAAGGTTGCATTGCAGCAGCAGTCCCAGGTCGGCCGCGTGATCGATGAACGTGGGGTGGTTCTGAATCGCCTCGATCCGTTCTGGGTGTGCCAGGATCGGCTGAATGCCTGCATTCATCAGCCGGCGGATGCAGTTATCGAAGTAGGGCGGCAGCCGCTCGGTCCAGAAGTCGAACAGTGCGTATTTGCCGGCCAAGTTGTACGTTACGAGATCTTCGATCGGCGTATCGAGGAAGTCGCGGGACAGGTGCATCTCGCCGCCGGGCAGCAGGGTGATCGACACGCCCGCCGCGTCCATCTGCTCCTGCAGTTCGCCGACGCGCATGGCGATCGTCATTTTGTTGTTCTCGAGCGTCGGCCAGACGTGGGGCGTGCAGACCATGTGGCTGTAGCCGGCGTCGCCCATCCGGCGGGCCATCGCGATCGATTCGGCCACCGAGGTGCTGCCGTCATCCACGCCCGGCAACAGGTGGCAGTGGATATCGATACGTCCCATGGCAATCAGAGTGCGGTCGTTTCGGTCAAAGATCAAGTCGTCGGATCAAGTCGCCGGCCGCATCGGGAAAACTCGCGTCGATGGGCATTCTGCCTTAAGATTACTCGCCCATGCGCTGGCTCATTCACGGCACCTTCACTCCCGCGGTCAAAGAAGCACTCGTTCGTCACGGCCACACGGCTGAAACCGTTGGCGAAGTCGTCGCCGACAGTGGGGCGGATCAGAACGAATTGATCGCCCTGATTCGCCGTACGCAGCGCGACCTGCTGACCAACGATAAGGACTTCGTCCAGCGGCTCTTAGATCGGCCCACCAAGCTGGACCGCAGCGTCGTCCACCTTCAATTGGCCGGCGGCGATGTGGAGCAGGATGACGCCATTGATCGGCTGTTTGTGCGTTACAAACGCCTCAAGCCCGGCATGCTGTACACCGTGACCGAAACCCGCGTCAAAGTGCGGCAGTTGCCGACTGGCCTGGCGCCGTCCCGCGAAGAATGAGTCCTGATCCTCCAGTCGCACCCGAAAAGTCCCAGCAATCCCTGAGCATCAGGAAAACATCATGAGCCTTCTCGTCACCGGTTCCATCGGCATCGACACCATCGAAACCCCCGCCGGCCGTCGCGACAGCGTCGCGGGCGGTAGCGCAATTTACTTCGCCTACGCGGCCAGCTTCTTTACGCCGGTGCGCCTCGTCGGCGTGCTGGGCGATGACGCGCCCGCCGGCCTGTTCGATGTCTTCGGCGATCGCGACGTCGATACCAGCGGCCTGGAAGTCCGCAAAGGCAGCAAGACCTTCCGCTGGCACGGCTCGTACGTGAAAGACCTCAACGAGGCCCAGTCCATCCAGACCGATCTGAACGTGCTCGCCGAGGCCGGCCCGAAGATTCCCGCCAACTTCACCGACAGTAAATACGTGTTCCTCGCCAACAGCCATCCGGTGCTCCAGCAGCAGTTGCTCGCATCGATCAAGACGCCCAAGCTGGTGGTGGCCGACACGATGAACCTTTGGATCAGCGTCGAACGCGCCGAGCTGTTGAAGCTCCTGGGCAAGATTGATGGCCTCGTGCTGAACGACGGCGAAGCGCGCCTTCTGACCGAAGAAAAGAACCTGATCAAGGCCGCCAAGCAGGTGCTGAGCTACGGGCCGAAGTTTGTGGTGATCAAGAAGGGCGAGCACGGCAGCCTGCTGGTCACCAAAGACGGCCAGGCCTTCGTCCTCCCGGCCTTTCCGGCCGAGAATGTGGTCGATCCGACCGGCGCCGGCGACAGCTTCGCTGGCGGCATGATGGGCTACCTCGCCACGCAGGGTCACGTCACGCCCGCCACGGTGAAACGCGCCCTCGCCTACGGCACCTGCGTCGCCAGCTTCACGATCGCCGACTTCTCCCTGGGCGGCCTTCGCTCGACTAGCCGCGAGAAGATCGACGCCCGCTGGAACGACTTCAAGCAGGCGATGAGCTTTTAAGAGATTGCGGGTCCGTCACGGTCCGGGTGCCACAGGTCGCGGTATTCCGAGACCTGTGTCTTCGCGGATTCCGAAAAAGCACAGGTCTGCGAGTACGCCGACCTGTGGCACCCATACGGCACGCTACCCGAAATCTTAGGCGTGACAATGCACTAGCATTAGGCGTGCGCCGG
>JAQGHK010000026.1 GCA_028288875.1 Phycisphaerales bacterium
CCAGGCGGCCGTGGATGGCGACGATGAGGTCGCCGAGCTGCAGGCCCGCATCCGACGCGGGGCTGCCGGGCTCGATGCCGGCGATTTCGACGGCCCGCTCGTTCACCAGATCTAGCCCGCGAACGAACTGTCGGCCGAGCTCGCGCGTCGCGCCGGCGATGCCGAACTTGGCGCGATTCACCCGGCCCTTCGACAGCAGTTCGCCGACGACCCACCGGGCCGTGTCGGCCGGCACGCCGAAGCCGATGCCCTGTGCCATCGCGATAATGGCGGTGTTGATGGCGACGACCCGGCCGCGGCTGTCGATCAGCGGGCCGCCGCTGTTGCCGGGGTTGATCGGCGCGGTGTGCTGAATCACTTCTTCGATCAGCCGCCCGCCAACACCGCGGAAACTTCGGCCTAGAGCGCTCACGACGCCGGTGCTCACTGTACTGGCGAACCCCAACGGATTTCCGATGGCGATGACGAGCTGGCCGACCTGCAGCTTGCTGGAATCGCCGAGCGGCGCGAAGGGCAGATCGCGGGCGTGGAGGCGCAGGACGGCCAAGTCAGTGGCCGGATCATCGCCGACGAGGTCGGCCGGCAGGCGATCGCCTTCACTGGTGAGAACGC
Source organism: Phycisphaerales bacterium (assembly GCA_028288875.1). Classification (GTDB taxonomy): domain Bacteria; phylum Planctomycetota; class Phycisphaerae; order Tepidisphaerales; family Tepidisphaeraceae; genus RYN-431. The sequence continues at coordinate 613 of JAQGHK010000026.1, forward strand.
TGAGCTTGTCGGCATCGTGGACGACGTGGCTGTTGGTCAGGACGAAGCCGTCCGGCGAAATGATGACGCCCGACCCGCTGCCGCCCTGCTGACGGCCATCGGGCGACTGCTTCATCGCCTGCACGCTGACGACGGCCGGCCCGACCGACTTATTCACGCCGATGACGGCCTGGGAGTAAGCGTCGAGCAGATCGGCATCGCTCGGCGGCGTCACCGCGGCGGCCGGCGTCGCTGCGCCGGTGGGCTCATGATTGATCCATTGGAAAGTGTTGTTATGCATCGAAAGGGCCTTTCTATTCCATTCGGTACAGATGATACGCACGGAAATGCGAGCTGGACGAATGGGAGTTCGAACTGCGGGTGAAGGCCGCGAAATCACATGACGACGTTGCGACGGTTTGGTGCGGGCGAGGGGGAGAAACGCCCCGCCACTACCGCAATGGTGACAACCGCGTGTAGGGAGTGCCTACCCGAGCGGACCGGAGCCGACGTCATCAATCCTGACCGTAGCTATGCTCGATTTTGCGATTTTCCCGTGAAAGTGTGCCGTCACCATTGAACGTTTTGGTCTGATGGCTGACGTCGACTCGTTCCGAAGCCTCGGCCGGTTTCGCGAGCACGGCCGGCTGCTGATGCAGCCGACGCGATGAGAACACAAAGAAAACCGGGAACACCATCCAAATCATCCAGCCGCCGCCGCGGCGACGCCTTTGGCGGGTGCCACACCGGGGGCAAAACTTCGCATGGCGGACCATGCGGGCGCGGCATAATTTGTTTCGGCAAGGAAACACGCCCGAATCATACTATGCCGGCCCGATCGACTGCTCTTAGAAAAACCAAGGAGAATGTAAGCGGCTGCTCAAGGCAAGGTAAACGTTTACCTTTGGTTATTCCCGTGGTATGGTTTCAACTAGCCCGACTTGGCGAAGGCGGGCGCGGACGGATTGGACCTACCTCGGAGGAACGAAAAGTGAAACGTGCCCTGACCTTGCTGACTGCCTTACTGACTTCATCGGCCCTGACTTCCGCGACCCTCGCGGCCGGACCGACCACCTTGCGCGAAGCCGCCGGCGATCGGCTGCTGATCGGGGCGGCCATTTCCATGCCGCAAATTGAAGACCCGAAGCAGGCGGAGCTGCTGACCTCGCAGTTCAACAGCATCGTCTGCGGCAACGATTTCAAGCCGCTCTACCTGCACCCCAAGCCCGACGTCTTCAATTTCGAGACGGCCGACAAATACGTGGCGTTCGCCGAGGCGCACGGGCTGAAACTCATCGGCCATAACCTGCTGTGGCACTCGCAGGCGCCGGCCCACCTGTTTCAGGATGAAAGCGGCAAGCCCCTGCCGCGCGAGCAAGGCCTGGCCAACCTGCAGAAGCACATCACGACGATCGTGACGCACTTCAAGGGGAAGGTCATCGGTTGGGACGTGGTGAATGAAGGTTTGGCCGACAGCGAGCCTTACCTGCGCAGCACGCCGGCGCTGAAATCGATCGGCGAGGATTACATCCAGAAGGCGTTCGAATTCGCCCATGCCGCCGACCCGGATGTGGAGCTGTATTACAACGACTACAACATCGAAAAGCCGTACAAGTTCCCCAAGGCCCTCAAGCTGCTGAAGGCGTTGAAAGACGCCAAGGTGCCGATCACCGGCGTGGGAATTCAGTTGCACTGCCAGCTCACCGAGCCGAAAACGCCGGCCGAGTTGGAAGCGGCGATTCCGCAGTTCGCCGCGCTCGGGCTGAAGGTGATGTTCACCGAACTGGACGTCGACGTGCTGCCCCGCAAGGCCAGCGGCGCCGACGTGACGGCGAAGGAACAAGGCGCCAACCCTTACACGGCCGGCCTGCCAGCGGACGTGGCCGAGGCGCAGGGCAAGTACTACGCGTCGATCTTCCAAGTCGCCATGAACCACCCCGGCGTCGTGACGCGCGTCACCACCTGGGGCACCGACGACAGCACGTCATGGCTGAACGATTGGCCGGTGCGTGGCCGGACGAACTACGGCATGCTGTTCGCCCGTGATTTGTCGCCGAAGCCGGCGTTTGCGGACGTGATGAAGGTATTGACGGCGAAGTAAGTTTTCCCCGGCAGGTGGCTGCCGGCGGATTTGCCATGGGGCCGGGCTCACTTCGGTGCACCCGGCCCTAATTGTTTTGCCATCGCATTACAGGGCGCGTTCGACGCGCTGCTTGATCGCCGGAGCCGGCTGTACGCCGACGAGGCGATCCACTTCCTGGCCGTTCTTCAGGATCACCAGCAGCGGGATGCTGCGGGCCTGAAAACGGGCGGCCATGGCGGGGTTCTCATCAACATTCAGCTTGGCGACGCGGACTTTTCCGCCCCACTCGGCGGCGAGTTTGACCAGCGTCGGCGCGAGCATGAGGCACGGGCCGCACCACGGGGCCCAGAGATCCAGCAGGACGGGCACAGGCGAGCGCTCGACCATTTCGGCGAATGTGGCGTCGGTGACGACGACCACTGCCCCGCCGCCGGTCGCACCACTCGTCGATCCGCCGCCATCGGTCGGCAGCGGCGACTTACACCGGCCGCAGACGGGGGCGTCGCCGTGGGCGAGGCGATCGGCGGAAACGCGGTTGTTGGCACCGCAGTTCGGACAACGAATGAGTTCGAGTGTCGGCATGGCACCGAATGATAGGCCGTTCAACAACACAACGGACGCGCCTAGGATGTCGTCTACCAAGGAGCTTCGATGGCCTCAACAGGCAACACGGTGGCGGCGAGCGGCACGTTCAAAATCGGCGATAAAACCGTTCACCGCCTCGGCTACGGCGCGATGCGTATTACGGGCGACGGCGTCTGGGGCTCGCCCAAAGATGTACCCGGCGCATTGCGCGTGCTGAAGCGCACCGTTGAACTCGGCGTGAACTTCATCGACACGGCCAACTCCTACGGGCCTTATGTCAGCGAGGAGTTGATCAAGGAGGCGCTGCACCCCTACGGCAAGGATCTGCTGATCGCCACCAAGGCGGGCCTCGCCCGCACCGGGCCGGGGCAGTGGCTGCCCGTCGGTCGACCAGAATATCTGCGGCAGGAATGCGAGATGAGCCTTCGCCGCCTCGGCCAGGAACGACTGGACCTTTTCCAGTTGCATCGCATCGACCCGAAGGTGCCGGCCGAGGAGCAGTTCGGGCTGCTGAACGACCTGCTGAAGGAAGGCAAAGTCGGCGCAATCGGCCTGAGCGAAGTCAGCGTCGAAGAGATCAAGTCGGCTCGCAAAATCGTCCCGGTCGTGACCGTCCAGAACCTCTACAACCTCACCAACCGCAAGAGCGAAGACGTGCTGGATTATTGCGAGCAGGAAGGCATCGGCTTTATCCCGTGGTTCCCGATCGCGGCCGGCTCACTGGCAAAGCCAGGCGGCGTGGTGGATCTGGTCGCCAAGGCCGATCACGCGACGCCGTCGCAGGTCTCATTGGCGTGGCTGTTAAAGCGATCGAAGGTCATCCTGCCGATTCCCGGTACGTCGAGCGTCGCCCACGTGGAAGAAAACTGCGCGGCCGGCGGCGTGACGCTGACAGACCAGCAATTCGCCGACCTGGATGCGTCCGGAAAAGCGGAATCGAAAAAACAGGCGAACTAGGCCGGCTCACTCCGGGCGACGGGCGGCATTGCGTCGATCCGTGCCAACGTTTCTACGACCGTTTCGTCGCTGGTATCGATGGTCGTCACGAATGACGGCCAAGTGACCGCGTCGAGAATTGCGCCGAGTTCGTCCACGCGATCGCCCATCCGTGCCCCGGGCGATCGCGTGTCGTCGCGGACGTGATTGATGTCCCGGCGGCAGGTCAATCTGACGACACGGACAGACGCCAGCGGCGACAGTTCCTGCCAGAAGCGGTCTAGGCTCGGCGGCAGCCAAACGTTGTCGGCCGCGACGGATAATCCTTGATGCAGCAGGTTGCGGGCGGCCGCTAAGAACACGTTGGCTTTGAGCTCTTCTTGGAACCCGCGCGAACGCCGGATCGAACGCTGACGAATCCAAAGATGAATGTCATCGGCGGCAACGGCCGCACCCGCCCTGGCGTCGGCCCACGCTTGGGCGATGGTGGACTTTCCCACGCCGCAGTTGCCGGTCAGGATCAGGATTTCGGGCATAAGAGAACCTGTGACGGCGGGCGAATCGCTTGGCTAGAACGCGAACGGCCCTTCCAGGATCGACTGACTGATCGGCCGGCGCGATGACGGCTTTTCGCGGGCGGCCAAGGCTTCGGGCAGCTTGGTGGGGTCGCCGGGATAGCCGGCGGCGAACATGGCTTCGACGGCGTAGGTTTCCGGGATCGCCAGCGCCGCGCGGGCCTTGTCGTATTCAAAGCCGGCCATGCCGTGGACGACGAGATCCATCGCCGCGCCTTGGAGAGCGAGGCTCATGAAGGCCGAGCCCGCGTCAAAGGAATAGACCGGGTTCGGCTTGTTGTTCCGTGCGAAGAACTTGTGCGAAATGATCACGCAGAGCAGGCCGGCGTCTTTGCACCAGACGCGGTTGCCTTCCATCAGCAGGCCAAGGAACGTCTCCCAGTGCGGCGTGCCGGGGCGGGCGTAGAGAAACCGCCACTCCTGCTCGTTCCCAGTGCTCGGCGCCCAGCGGGCGGCCTCGAAGAGGCTATGCGTGTGCGCGTCGGACAAGGGCTTGCCGTCCATCGCGCGCGACGACCAGCGCTTCAGGAACAGCGGCTCAATCGGGTGATCCGCGTGGCGGGCGTCCGGCGTGGTGGGTGTGGCGCTCATATCGGCGTTAGCTTGCCATGGTGCAGCGACAACGCAAGCAACGGCAGCGTGAGACAGACGTGATCAGGGCCGACGACTTCCAGGGTTCGAGAGACCGGGATGGCATGTCGGCGTTGCGAAGACGTCATTCGGCGGAGACTCGTAAACGGTCTTTAGCGTGGCGGAAGGAGTCCCCTGGACTCGTAACGCCGTCAGCAGGCCAACCATGGCTAAGCCGGCGAAACCGATCAGCATTGCCACGACGAACGCCCCGCCGCCGCGCGGGGCGCGGTGGCCGCAGCGCGGGCAGAACTTGGCGTGGTGCGGGAGCACGCACCGGCAATTGCGTTCGGAGCAGTGACGCATGGATTGGATTGTATCGCGCGCCGATGCGGGCGGTGAGTGGAATCTGCGGGTCGCTGTCAAGCCGGGCGAACCTACTCGCCGTTTCTTCCGCCGTAGGACCCGATCGACGCTCGGAACGGCATGCGGACTCGCCCGCTAAACCGGGGTTCCAGCATCGTCGGTAGCCCTATGCTTTGCGGTTGTAGATCCAGCTGAACTTGCGCTTGGGCTGGGTTTCCAGGTGTTCGGTCACCGCTTCGGCGAGACTGGAATATCGTTCGCCCTGCTTGCAGAGGTAATCCTGGGCCTTGGCGGCCTTGCCGCTAACCTTGCGGTTGGCGACGTCCCATGTCGACACCAGATGCGTCAGAATGCTGGCGTAGTCGTGGATCGTGTAGACCTCCGACTTCTGCGCGACGACGGCGAAATGATCGAACAAATCCGGGTCGTGGCCGTCGTACATCAGGCGGCCGGGCATGGCGATCAGCGTCCGGATCATGTTGCGGAAGGAGAGGATGCCGCCTTCGGGGTCGACGTCCATGACTTTGTGCATCATGCGGGTGTAGAACGCTTCATGGCGGCTCTCGTCGCCGGCGATTTTCTGGCAGATTTTCGAGAGATTTTTTTCGCCCTGCTGCCCGACGATCCGGCCGACATTTCCGTGCGAAATCTTCGTCGCCCGTTCCTGAAACGACGTATAGATCAGCCCGTTGTACGGGTCGGGATAACCTTCGGGGTTAAAGCCGTTGGCGATCAGGTTGTGAATAGTCACTTCGATCGACCGCATGTCGACCCGACCGGTCAGACGGAGGTATGCATTCAGCAGATCGCCGTGCCGATTCTCCTCCGCGGTCCAGCCCCGCAGCCACTTGGCCCAGGGGCGGGGCGAATTTCCCTCTTCGTCCTCGGCGATCAGGTTTAACTGGATCGCGTAGCTCGGCAGGGCCTCTTCGGTAACCATGTCGCCGACGAGGATCACGAGCAGGTCGTCGCTGATCGTCTGGGCCTGATCGCGGAAGTCCTGCATCTGCTCGCGCCAGTCTTCGCCGGTCAGATCAGGCAGGTATTCCGAAGGCTGCCAGATTTTATCGACAGAGCCCAGAAAGTTGAGATTTTCGCCGACCTCAGACTCAAGGGAACGCAGGATCTCCAGATGCTCTTGGTCTTCTTTCCGCAGCGTTGTCGCCATAGGTCCACCATGATAAGGCGAGATCAGGAATAAGCTCGGTCCGTTTTCCGCGACAATTTATAAGTCAGCGGTAAATCGTCAACTCATGGCCCAATGAAAAGCGACGAGGCCCGAGGGGCCTCGTCGCTGATATAGATTAGGTCGGCGGAATCCGCCGTCTCACATCCGTTCGATCTGCCAGTATTCCAGTTCCAGCGGCGTCGGCCGACCGAAGATGGTGGTGATGATACGCACCTTGCCCTGGTCGCCGAGGATTTCGTCGACTTCGCCTTCGAAGTTTTCGAACGGGCCGTTGGTGACTTTGACCTTGTCGCCTTTGTTGTAGCGGGTGTCGAGGCGCGGGGCCGTGTCGGCGGCGGCTTCGACAGCCTGCAGCATTTTATCGCGATCGATGGCGGTCATCGGGATCGGCTTGCCGTCGCTGCCGATGAAGTCGCCGACGCCGTCGGTTTCCTTGATCGTGAACCAGACTTTTTCGGGGATGCGGCCGTCGGCTTCGGGCTCGATTTCGATGAAGACGTAGCCGGGATACAGCTTGCGGTCCGACTCACGCTTGACGCCGCCCTTCATGGAACGGACGGCTTCGGTGGGGACCAGAATGCGGGCGACCTGCTCTTCGAGGCCTTCGATCTTGACCTTGCGCGTCAGGCCCTCACGGACCCGGTCTTCTTTGTTGCTGGCGACACGCAGGACGTAGAAATGTTTCATTTCAGAGACTTTCAAGGCGGCCCTGAAGCTAGCCCGTTAGGACGAGACCGGGTTAGAGCGGCGGGACTTTAATCAGGCCCATCTGATAAAACAGCGAGCCCGTCAGAACGTCGATTAAGAACAAGAGCAATGCGATAACGAACAGGAAAATGATGACGATCCGGGTCGAACCGATCAGCTCTTCACGGCTGGTCCAGTTGACCTTCTTCATCTCCGAATCGGTGGAGATTAGGAAATCGACATTGCGCGGCTGATTCATGATCCGCCAGGCGACGATCGCGCCGAGGGCGACCATGACAGCCGTAGCGATGGCTGGAACGGTCTTAGTCTGGCTGCTGGAGAACGTCCCGGCCTGTTCGTAAACGAATAGGCCAAGGACGACGATCAGCAGCCCTGCGCATAAGGCGGTACCCAGGCGGGTGTAATAGCCTTGGCCCTTCTTATAGACAGTGAAGAAGCCGCCCTTGTTAGAGCCAGCAGACGGCGAGGGGCGTTCGTCGGGACCTTCGTCGTCGGACATGAGCTTACTGCCGTTGGAATGGGTCACTGCGGCCACACACGCTCCTGCGTCACGTCAACCGAACACGCCGGCTAGGAGTCGAACCTAGAACCTGCCGCTTTGGAGACGGCTGCTCTGCCAATTGAGCTACCGGCGTAAAGACGGCTGGCAGCTAGCGGCTAGCGGCTGACAGCTAAGAGTTCGTCTTAGCCGTCAGCCGTCAGCCGTTCGCTGCTAGCTTTAATTACTTCCGCTTCACTTTGTGCAGCGTGTGCTTGCGGAGCTTCTTGTTGAACTTTTTGACTTCAACCTTCTGCACGCCACCCGCCACTTTGATCTGGGTACGGTAATTCAGGTCACCGGTCTCGGTGCACTGCAACCAGACCCATTCGCGGTTTTCTTTAGCCATTGTGAGATCTCAAAAGAAGCCGACAGCAGGCGGCGGCACATGGGTACCGCCGCCTGCTGTCAGTGATTAAGCAAGGATCTTCGTGACGACGCCCGAGCCGACGGTCTTGCCGCCTTCACGGATGGCGAAGCGAAGCTTTTCTTCCATCGCGATCGGGCTCTGCAGCTCGACTTCGATAGCAACGTTATCGCCCGGCATGCACATTTCGGCGCCGCCCAGCAGCTTGGTGCTGCCGGTGACGTCGGTCGTGCGGAAGTAGAACTGCGGACGGTAGCCGTTGAAGAACGGGGTGGACCGGCCACCCTCTTCCTTCGTCAGGACGTACACTTCGGCAGTGAACTTCGTGTGCGGGTTGATCGACTTCGGGGCCGCCAGAACCTGACCGCGCTCGACGTCTTCCTTCTGAATACCGCGGAGCAGGATACCGACGTTATCGCCGGCGATGCCTTCGCTCAGCGTCTTCTGGAACTGTTCGACGTCGGTGATCGTGCTCACCTTTTCCGAACCGAAGCCGATGATGGCACAGCTGTCGCCGACCTTCACCTTGCCACGCTCGATACGACCCGTGACGACCGTGCCACGACCCTTGATCGAGAACACGTCTTCGATCGGCATGAGGAACGGCTTGTCGACTTCGCGGTCCGGCATCGGGATCCACGAATCGAGCGTGTTGACCAGCTCGTCGATCGACTTGTTGGCGGTATCATCCGCAGGAGCGTCCAGGGCTGGCTTGGAGCTGCCCTTGACGATCGGGGTGGCGTCGCCGTCGAAGCCGTACTTGGTCAGCAGTTCGCGAACTTCCATCTCGACCAGGTCGAGCAGTTCGGCGTCGTCGACCAGGTCGACCTTATTGAGGAACACCACGATCTTCGGCACGCCGACCTGACGGGCGAGCAGGATGTGCTCGCGGGTCTGGGGCATGGGGCCGTCAGCCGCGCTGACGACGAGGATCGCGCCGTCCATCTGAGCGGCGCCGGTGATCATGTTCTTGATATAGTCGGCGTGGCCGGGGCAGTCGACGTGAGCGTAGTGACGCTCGGGCGACTCATATTCCACGTGCGACGCTGCGATCGTGACCGTCTTGGTCGCGTCACGGTCGATACCGCCCTTGGCGATATCCTTGTAGCTCTTTGCGGTCGTGCCGTACTTGGCAGCCGAACGGGCGGCCAGGGCAGCCGTCAGCGTCGTTTTACCGTGATCGATGTGACCGATGGTGCCGACGTTAACGTGGGGTTTTTTGCGTTCGAATACACCCTTAGCCATAACTCTCTCCAAAAAAATTCTGTTTCAGTCCAAAGCTGGTGGAGAGGGTTGAACTCTCGACCTCGTCCTTACCAAGGACGCGCTCTACCACTGAGCTACACCAGCACAGCTTTACCAGCGCGAGCTGGCAACGTCCGTAAACGAACACCGCCGCGCCGAAGCGCGACGGGCCGAGCAGTATAAAGACGCAGTAACCGATGTCAACGCGCGTTACGCACTACCCCGAAATCCGGCCACGGCCAGACGAGGCGAAATCAGCGGAATCGCCCCGTCCCGCGGGATCGCCGGAGATTTACCGACTCGCCGACCCCCGCCCTCCCACGCTACCCTGTGGACATGGACCCGCTGAATATCTGGATCAACCAGCCCTTCCCCGACGCCGTCCAGGAACACATTGTCGCCGCGGCCGCTCCGAACGTGGTGACCTTCGCCAAAAAGCCGATCGCCAACGTCCTGGCGGCCGGCACGCCCGATACCGACGCCCACACCGCCGATGTGCTCTACGGCCAGCCCGATCCGGCCGATATTCTTGCCGCCACCAATGCCCGCTGGGTCCAACTCACCAGCGCCGGCTACACGCGATACGACGATCTGGTGTTCCTCAAGGCCCTTCGCGACCGCGGGACCGCCTTTTGTAATGCCAGCAGTGTTTACGACGAGCCGTGCGCCCAGCACGTGATGGCGTTTCTGCTGAGCCTCGCCCGCTCGCTGCCGCAGGCCACGCTCGATCAGCCCT
>JAQGHK010000034.1 GCA_028288875.1 Phycisphaerales bacterium
CAATGGCGGCAAAGCGGCCGCGCCTTTTGATGTCGCCGATATGGCGTATGACCGCGGGAGGGGGGCGCTGTACGTCACGGAAGAGAGCGTCGATCATTCGTCCGTCCGAATTGCGCGATTTAACAGCACGGGTGAACTGGATTCGGACTTCGGTGCCGGCGGCCAGCAGGCGTATACGCCCGGCGTCGGCGGCGATCCGTCAATTAAGCGCACGATCACCTGCGAAAGCATGACGATCTTGCGAAACGGCGGCGTTCTGATCGGGGCGAACGTCGTCGGCTCCAAGACAGAGTCCGGCCAAGGAAACGTCACCGATCCGGTCGGATACAGCAGTTCCTACACCTACGACGAAACGCTGATCCGCTTTCGGCAGGACGGCCATCGCGATCGCAGGACGGGCCGGCGTGGCGTTGTCGTGATCGCTTCGGGCCGGGAGGACAACATGTCGGATGGATACGACAATTCGAGTGGCTACGACGTGCCGACGTTGCGCACTGCGACGCCGACGGATGATGGCGGCTTCCGTGTCGTGTCGACGCGCGAGACGGGCACGAACGCAACCTATTACGGCAATATTCCGACCGAAGCTTTTTCCGTCAATCTGCAGACGTTCGATGCGAGCGGTCACGCGGCAACGGCGGCGGCGGCCTGGAATATCGTGCAAGGGAAGAGCCGTGGCGCGGTTGTCGGCGAACACGTGATTGATCGAGGCCGGCAAATCGAGCTGACCGATTCAGCAACGGGCGGCCTCTATGTCCTTCAGCCCGGCAAGCGGCCAGCAAACCGTTTGTTGAATGATCCAGCGGGTTTCTTCTCCAATGGTCGGCTGCCCGATCGGCACGGCGGGTACTTCATCACTGGCGTGACCCGGGAAACGGGCCTTGATGAACCGGCCGTGCTGAAAATTCGCCGCAACGGCCAAGTGGAAACGGGTTGGGGCGATCATGGCTTGCTCCACTTAGGGCTGTTTTCCAACGTTATCGTCGATGCTGACGAGCGTTTGGTAGGCACGGACGGGTATCAGATCGCTCGTTTTGATGGCTGGCCGGACCGTCGACCCCCAATGCCGCTTTGAGCCGGCGGGCGTGGCGATCGCATCTTGCCGATTGATCGCCGCCCGACGACACTGCCCGGCGATGAAAGTTCTGGTCGTTGCCAATCTCCCCAAGCCCAAAGTTCAGCCGGCCGTCGATACGCTGGTGCCGTGGCTGAAAGAACGCGTCACCTTCCTGGGCGTGGAAGATGACCGAGAATTCGATCTGTCCAAGATCGATATGGACCTGATCCTAGTCCTCGGCGGCGACGGCACGCTGCTGTCGGTCGCCCGCCGACTGTGCGGGCGCCAGATTCCGGTCATGGGCTTTAACTTCGGCCGGCTGGGCTTCCTCGCCAGCTTCGGGCCGGAACATTTGCCCGATTCGGTGCAATTGGCGATCGACGGAAAACTGCCGACCAAGCCGCGGATGATGATCGAAGCCTCGGTCGTTAAATGCGGCGTCGAATGCGATTTCCTTGATCCCGTGGCTGTGAACACGATGCGGCACTGGAGCACGTGCGCCCTGAATGACGCCGTCATTTCGGCCGGCAGCCCGTTCCGCATGATCGAGTTAAACGTTGGCACCGACGGCGATGAAGGCGTCCGCTATTTCGGCGACGGCATGATCGTCTGCACCGCCAGCGGCAGCACGGCGTACAACATTGCCGCCGGCGGGCCGATCCTCAGCCCGCAGGTGGAGGCGATGTGCCTCACGCCATTGTGCGCCCACAGCCTCAGCTTCCGGCCGATCGTGCTGCACGCCGACCAGACCGTCATCCTGACCGCCAAGCGCGTGAACCGCGGCACCGAACTCGTGGTCGACGGCCAAAGTTCCTGCAATCTGAATAAAGGCGATCACATCATCATCCGCCGTGCCGAGCACAAGCTGATGCTGGTGGAAAACCCGAACCTGCGAGAATGGCAGGCACTGGGCGAAAAATTGCACTGGGCGAGCGTGCCGAATTACAACTGGAAGTAGGGAGCTGGTGGCGATTAGCTAGTGGCTGGTAGCTAAGTGAACTGATTCTTTCTGAGCCAGCAGCTATCAGCCACCAGCCAACAGCTCTTTCCACATGTTCGACGAGTTTCACAAAATCATCGCCGAACTGCAAAAGCTGCCTGAGCCGATGCGCGAGACGGCGCGGACGGCCTTCATCACTTGGTGCATCGCACGCTGCATTTACTACATCGTCTCGGCTATTGTGATCTGGGCACTTGGGCGGCGGCTGATTCAGGCGTGCCTGGCGGCTTGGCGTGAGGCCCGGAAATCGAACGACTGAGGCGTCGACGGGAGCCCGCCATGGAATTCATTCTAGAGTTCTTCGGCCCGCTGGAATGGCTGCTGTTCCTTGAATTCGTCATCCTGGCGACGGCCACGTTTTTCTACCAGGCCGCCAAGCTGATCGCGGGGAAAAACCGTGACGATCCGATGGTGCGGTTCTACCACGTATTCTGGCGAGCCTTCCTTGCGCCCGTGACGCCGGTGGGCGTGATGCTGGCGAAGGAAGCCGAGATCCGCGCGCGGGCTATGGGCATCGTGATGGTCGGCGATATGGCGCCCGAACAGCTCAACCAGATGGATGCGCCTGATCTGGACGCGCTTTCGAACGATGATCTGCGTGGCCGGGCGGTCGAAACAGCGGTACCGATGCGGGCGGAGAGCAAGGCCGAGAAAAAGGCCGCCGCCGCCGCGCCGCCGCTGGCGGACTCGACCTTGGAAGTGCGAATCAATGGACGGTCGCCGTCCAATCGCGTGACAGGCCACAGCGGCCGAACGCTGCTGATCGACGTCACGCACGAAATCGAAGACGGCCAGGCGAATGGCGTGGTCGTGGAATTGGCCTCGCAGGCGCTCGATATGCCGATCTACCGCATCGTGCTGATCCGTGGCCATTACCGCGCGGACAAGGCGTTCAAGATTCTCGGCGTCGAGCAGGCATCTCTGGAATCCCGCATTCAACAGCTCTGACCCGACCGCATTCTCACGATGCCGATCGACCCGCCTGCAGGAGGATCAGCGGTTCTGTGCGAGCCAGCTTCCATGCCGGCAGCAACGCCGCTAAAACGCTGAGCCCGATCACGATGCTGACGCCGATCCCGATGACGCCCCACGGAATGATCAGCGGCGAGTGATGGCCCATGAAATTCTCGACCAGCCGGCGTGAGTCGGCCGTCAACACCGCGCCACACGTCAGGCCCATCGCCGCGCCGGCCGTCCCGAGCAGAATTGCCTCGGCCAAGACCAATCGCATCAACACGCCGCGATACAAGCCGACAGATCGCAGGATGCCGAACTGCCACATGCGCGTCCGAATGCCGGCGACGATGGTATTTGCCACCCCCAACGCGGCCGTAAACAGCGCCGCCCACGCCACCGTGCTGGCGGCCATCAACAGGTAGCCCATGTTGGTCGCGATCTTGGTCTTCAGTTCCCGCACGTCGGCCACGAAAAGCGAGGCATCGCCCAACTCATCACGAAGATGATTGACCAGGTCTTCCTTGCTCATGCCGCTCTGGCGGAAGTTGGCGCTCATGATGTAAACGTTTTTGACGCCGAAGAGATTGCGTGCGTCATCCAGCGAGCCGAACACGCAGGCCAGGCTTTGCTGCTCGAACTGCTGCTGCACGTCGAACGTGCTGACCATGACATCAATGCCCGGCGACCAGACGACGCCGGCCACGGTGAAATCAATCGTCTTGCCGGCCCCGTTTTTCAGCGAGAGCGTGCCGCCCTTGTCGAGCTTTTTCAGGCGGTGTAGCTCGTCGGTGATCAGAAGATGTTTACCAAGCTTGAGCAGCCGTGTTGCTTCTTCGGCCGAGCCCTGGACGAATTGAAGTTCCATCAGGCGGAATGCCTTATCCGGATCGACGGCGACAAACATGGTGTTCCCCGGCATCCGCGTGCCAAGCAGGCCCAGCAGGCCGCCGCCGACTTCGGGTGCGAACGTGCCGACGGGCATCGTGTCGCCGGAAACCAAGGCTGTTGAGGTCCCAACGCGTGCCTGTTGTTTTGGCGTCAGGCCGCCCGGGTTTTTCGTGAAGATGAACACGTCCGGGAACTTGTCCGGCAGCTTCCAACTGGCTAGCGCGCTTTTCCCCTGGACCTGCATCACCACCAGTACCGCCAAGCCGACCATCAGGGCCGCGCACGTGCCGGCCAGCCGCCATAGGCCAGTGGTGAACTGCTGGCGAACCACCGAGGACGGGACGCGCAGTACCAGCGCCAGCACCGGCCCGAGCACCGCGCCGATGGTGTAAACAAACAGCGGCGCGAGCAGGAAAAACCCAGTCATCAGCGACGGCAGGCCGAGAAAGAAATGGCCGTAAAAACGGATGGCTTTCTCATTGCTGAAGGGCAGCGGGCCGTACAGCAGATACGGATCGATGCATACGACGGCGAGGCCGATGAGGCTCGCCAGCAGAGGTGGGCCGCGTTTGGTGGGCTTGGCGACTACGCTGAGTGCTTCCAGCGGATCCACGCGCGACGCCTGCCACGCGGGCAGAAGGCTCGAAAGAATCGCGGCCACCAGCGTGACGGCCGTGGCGCAGACGACGCCGAGCCAATCGAGTGTCGGCGGGATATCGATCCACTGCCGCATGATCAGGTAGATGATCACGCTAAGCCCAAACCCCAACGGCACGCCGAGCAGCACGCCGACCACGCCAAGGCCAACGCCTTCCAGCACCACCAGCTTGGCGATGCGCAGTTTAGTGGCGCCGACAGCCCGCAACATCGCCAGCGTCCGCTGCCGCTCGGCCACGCCCATCGAGAGCGTGGCGATGATGATGAACGCCGCCGACACCATCGTCACCGCGCCGCCGAGCATCGACAGCATGCGCAGGCCGAGAAAATTCTTCTGCATCTCGTCGCGCTTCTCGCGCGTCAGCTTCAAGCGCGCCTTGGAATCAATCGCCTTCGTCTTGGACTTCCATCGTTCCATGAAACCAGCGCCGTCGGCGTCGGGATTGAATTGGATGCGGACCAGGCTGTAGCGGTTCGGCGCGTTCGGGCCGTAGAAGTAATTCTTCACATCCGCGATCGGCGCGTAGGCCGTCTGGCTGAAGGCCGCGAACGGGCCGGGCTTGTGAACGATGCCGGTGACGGCCAATTCCATCACGCCGTTCGGCCCGCGCGACTTGAACGTGTCGCCGATCTTCAGCTTCTGCGAATCCGCCAGGCCCGTGTCGATCACGCAGCCGTGCTCGCCGGTGTTGAACCAGCGGCCTTTGTCCATCCGCATCCAGTCGAGCGGCGCGTCGGTGGCGCGATCAACGCCCACCAAGGAAACTTTGCTGCCGAACACCGTCGGCCGAGTGGTGGCGATCGGGACATCGCCGTTGAGCCGAACCATCACCCGCCGGACGGCCGGATCGGAGCGGAGGTCGTCCAGCACCGCGTCGTTCAGGCCGGCCGACTCGCTGTTGAGCATCAGCTCGGCGTCGACGGCGCCCATGTACCGGTCCATGAACCCCATGGCCACGTTCTGGAAGGCGGCGATGCCGCTGGTCATTGCGACAACCAAAGCCACCGACGCCGAAATGGCCAGCCCCGTCAGCAGGGTGCGCGTCCGGCGGGCATTCAGATTTTTCAGGACCAGCGACAGGAGCATCCAGGCGATTGTACGCGACCGGCGGGCGTTACCGATGGCCGGGCGTGCAGGATATATCGCATCCGATTTTTGAAACGTCGCACCCGCGTTTCAAAGCGTGTTTCGATCGGCCGATCGGTTACAATAAGCGGATGCTTTCGTTCGTTCAGACGGCGCTGCAAAAACGCGTCGACGACTTCCACGCCCACGAGCGCATCGACTTTGATTTCCACCGTTCCAGCGTGGCCAGCAGCGGCAATGAGCGGCTGAAGCGCGCCATTGATAATGCAGTGCTCCGCAGCGACCGCGGCCGAAGCCTGAAGCTGCTGGAACTGCCGGATAGCGACAAGCTTCGCGACCTGGCCGGCGAGATCAAACAGCACACCCTGGATCACCTTGATTACTACCTCGAGCAGACCGCCATCAATGTCGAAAAGCGCGGCGGTCAGGTCCACTTTGCCAGCACTGGGGCCGAGGCGAAGAAGATCATTCTGGACATCGTCCACAAGGCCAACTGCCACAACGTGATCAAGTCCAAGAGCATGGTTAGCGAGGAGATCGAACTCGCCCACGTGATGGAGGCGGCCGGCATTAATGTGATCGAGACGGATCTGGGCGAATTCATTGTCCAGATCGATCACGACAAGCCCAGCCACATCGTCACGCCGATCATTCATAAGGATAAGGAATCGATCGCTGAACTGTTCAGCAACTATTTTGGTACGCCGTACAACTGCGATCCTGATGCGCTGACAAAACAAGCCCGCGAATACCTGCGCGACGTGTTCCGCAAGGCCGACCTTGGCATGACTGGCGGAAACTTTATCGTGGCAGAGACCGGCGATATTTGTTGTGTGGAAAATGAAGGCAATGTCCGCCAGAGCATGACGACGCCGCGGGTACTGATCAGCCTGATTGGCATCGAAAAGCTGGTGCCGCGCATGGCCGACCTCAGCGTGATGCTGAAGCTGCTGGCCCGCAGCGCGACGGGGCAATCGATGACGGTCTACAGCAGCATTTTCAGTGGCGTTCGAAAAGCCGGCGAACGCGACGGGCCGGATGAATTCCACCTGGTGCTGATGGACAACGGTCGGACGGAGATCCTGGCCAGTGAAGAATATCGCGAAACGCTTCGCTGCATCCGCTGCGGCGCGTGCTTGAACGCCTGCCCGATCTATCGCAAGATCGGCGGCCACAGTTACGGCAGTGTTTATCCCGGCCCGATCGGTGCGCTGCTGACGCCGATGTTTCAAGGCCTTGGCGAATACAAAGATCTGCCCAACGCCAGCAGCCTGTGCGGAGCCTGCTACGAAGCCTGCCCGGTGAAGATCAATATCCCCAAGCACCTAATCAGCCTGCGGCGGGACATCGTCGATCAGAAAATCAGTTCGCCGATCGAGCGCATCATCTACCGCATTTGGGCGTGGACCTACATGGCAACGTGGCGCTACAAGCTGATCAGCTTCGGCCAGAAAACGGTGCTGCGGCTGCAGGCCGGTGGCAGCAGTTGGCTGAAGCGCCTGCCGCCGCCTGGCAGCGGTTGGACACAGGTGCGCGACATGCCCACGCCGGCCGCGAAGACTTTCCGTGAAATGTGGAACGCCAAGTAAGCCGAAAAGTTAGATTCTGCTGCAAGAATTCGCCATGAACGATCCGTCCAACGTCCTCGGAAAAGTCCGCCGCAGCCTTGGCCGCACCGCGCCACTCACGCGCGCTCCGGTGCCGCCATCCCTCAGCGAACCGCTGATCCGACTGGTGCTGAGCGATATCGGCCTGCCGCAATTGTTCGAGAAAAAAGCTCTCGAAAACAAGATCGGCGTGACACCGCTGCGCGTGGACGACTTGGCCGCCGAACTCGTGGCATTTCTGCACAGCAAGCACGTCAAAACGGTGGCGGTGCCGAAATCGGCGTTTTTGGATCGCATCGGTGCCGTCGATGCGCTTCGGGCTGCGGGGTTCGTTGTCAGTACCTGGGACGAGATGACGGTCGATGACATGTACGACGTCGACGCCAGCGTGACCGACGTTTGGAAGGCCGTCGCCGAGACGGGCAGCCTGGTCGTCCGTGCCTCGCCGGAGCATGGCCGGTGCCTTTCGCTGATTCCGCCGCTGCATGTGGCGATCGTCGAGCCGAAGAACTGCGTTGCCGATTTGATCGATTTATTCGAAACCGCCACGGCGTCCGGCGATGCGAGTGCGTTCACCATCATCACCGGCCCGAGTAAAACTTCGGATATCGAGATGAATCTGGTGATAGGCGTGCACGGGCCGGAAAAGGTGCACGTCTTCCTGCTCGCCTGAGTACGGGCTTACTTCGTTTCCAGCATGCCCACGGGTTTCACCAAGCCGGGCAGCTTCTGCTTCAGCCACTCGGCGGCGTCCTTGTCGTCGCGAAGGTAGGCATCAAGGAAGTGAGTCGTGGCATCGACGATGACCGGGTGCATCGCGTCATAAAGCTTCGCCTTGGCCGGCGTTTTAGCCGGCCGGCCGGAGAAGACCATGTGGTCGCCGTCTTTGAAGATGACCAGGTATTGCGGCGTCGCAGGGCAGACGTCGAACATCACGCGCCGTTCCTTCGCGAGGATGCCACCGATTGGGGCGTCATCCTCGGTGCCGGTCAGGTACAGCAGCGGCATCTTGATCTGAGAGAATGCGACTTTCGCATCGCCGGCGCGTGGCGGCGATGGACTGAGAATCATCGCACAAACGATTCGCGGGTCGCTCAGCCCAAGCAACTGTTGACCCGTCGGCATCACTTGGCCGGCCATCGCTTCGGTCGTGACTGCGCCGTAGGAATGGCCGCCCATTGCGACGTGTTTCAGATTGAGTTTTCGGGCAAGCGGATCGGTCGCGGTGTCGCGCAGGTGCTGAAGTTGATCCAAGGCGAAGCGGACATCTTTCGTCCGCGCGATGTACTCGGCCGGCGACATCGCGGTGGGATCAAAGATATGGGCGAAATCGCTGCCAACGTGCTGCAGCACCAGCACGGCATAACCATGATCCGACCACGCTTGGCCGAGATATGAATAGCCATCGCGCGTGCCGCCGAGGCCGGGGGAGAAGATGACGACGCGCGTTTCTGCGGTGACGGGCGTCGGCAGGTAAAGCTTGATCGGGACATCGCGATTGCGGGCCGCGTCGTGCCAGATTTCCGAACGCGTTTCGGCCTTCGCTGTAGCGGCCACGGTCAGTAGGAACAGGAGGGAAAGAGCGTATCGCATCACCCGTACAACGGCCGGGGCGACGCATTATTCCGCAACGATCAAGCGGCAGCCGGCCGCCTCGATCATTTTCCGATCGGCAGCGGCGGGAGCGGTGTCGGTCACGATGATGTCGACCTCGTCCAGCTGGCAGAGCTTGCTGAGCGCCTGCTGCCCGAACTTGGCCGAATCGCAGAGCAACACGACGTGCTGACTCTGCTTAATCATGTGCTGCTCGGCCTGCACCAGCAGCTGGTTCTGGTTGTACAACCACCCGTCGGCCACGCCGGCGACGGCGATGAACAGGGTTTGTGTGTGAATCAGGCTGATCGTCTGCTCCGCCATCGGGCCCAGCAGCACGCCGTAGCGCGGGTACGCCAAGCCGCCGGTGAGGATCAGTTCGACATTCTCATCGGCATGGAAATGCTGAGCGATCGGCAGGCTGTTAGTGACGATTTGCATCGGCTCGCTGGCCAGTTCCTGGGCGAAATAGAACGTGGTGGTGCCGCCGTCGATGAGGATCGTCTGGCCGGGGGAAACCAAGTCGCGGGCGGCGCGGGCGATCTTCTTCTTCGCGTCGAGGTTGTAATTCAGCCGGTGATCGAATGCGTAGGGCTTGCCGGTGGCGGCGCGCTCGCCGACATAAATGGCGCCGCCGTGCGTGCGCTGCACTTCGCCGGCGGGTTCCAATTGCTCCAGATCTCGCCGAACCGTTGAAGCCGACACGCCGACCGCTTCGGCCAAAGCTTCCAAACCAATGGAACGCTTCTGGCGAAGAATCGAAAGGATCTTTTCGTGTCGGTCGACGGCGAGCATCTTATGCCTGGGCGGCCATGATCTGGTCGGTGATCGTCTGCACCAGCCGCTCCACTTCCTGCGGCGAAGCATTGTCCGGGATCATGCTGGCGATGGCTTTTTCCATGCCGCTGGCTTGCGCCATGCTTGTGGCCTGGCCGCCCTGCATGACTTTGCCGCGGTTGCCGTAGTCGCGGGTTTTGCCGACGCGGCTGACGAAATCGCTGTTGCCGCAGAACACTTCGCCTTTTTTGGCGGCTTCGCTGCGCGGGTCGGCGAGACCGAATTTGCCTTTGAGTGCGATCAGCTCGCTCATCTCGTTGCCGGTGAGCATGTTCACGTTGCCGAGCTGGGCCGTCAGCAGAAGGATGCGGGCGTAGGCGTCGACGATTTCCAGCTTGTAGTAGCATTGCTCGAGGTCGGTGTCGAAGCAGACCACGCCGTGGTTGCCCATCAGCACCGTGTTGCTGTCGGCGACGAACGGCAGAATGCTGTCGGCCAAGCGCTGGTCGCCGGGCGTGACGTACTTGGCCATCTTCACCGGGCCGAGGAAAACCTCGGCCTCGGGGTGGATGCAGGTGGGCAATTCAACGCCGGCGATGGCGAAGGCCGTCGCGTGCGGCGGGTGGCTATGGATGACGGCGACCACGTCCGGCCGGGCCTTGTAGATCGCGGCG
>JAQGHK010000587.1 GCA_028288875.1 Phycisphaerales bacterium
GGTGTAAGACCGCTTCAATCCAACCGGCACGTAGTCGGCGTCATAGACAATTCGCCAGAGCGCCTCCTGAGCAGTGCGCGGCTTGGTCTGAATCGTGAAGTCTGTTTCCTGCGCGGGCTTGCCGGTATTAGGGGCGACGAACAGATCGCCTTCGGCGACGAACAGTCGTTCATTCGGCCGGCCGGTCAGCCGTTTAATGTAGTTGACGGTGTAATCACTCGTCGCGCCGCGTTGCGTGTCGGGTGTCTTAAACACTACTACGTCCCAGCGGCGGGGCGGATGCAGCAGGTACAGGTACTTCATCACTAGAATGCGATCGCCGTAACGCACGGTCGGATTGTCCGCGTCGTTGTCCGTATCGTTGGGCAACGTCTTGGGTAGCCGCATGCCGCAGTTCGGGCAGATCGCGCCATAAATCTTGCCGGTTTCTTCCGGCACGGAAAACGATTCATCCTGATTCGGAAAGCTGGTGGTGAAGTGATCGCCGCAATCCGGGCAGCGGAACTGAAGGTGCGCGCCCATCAGCGTCGGCGCCATGGAGCCCGTCGGGATGACGAACGCTTCAACGATAAAGCAGCGGAAAATAAACGCGAGAATGAACGCGATCAGGATCGATTCGATCGTTTCTTTGACGTTCGTTTCGCTCTTCGGCGAGGCGGCGGCAGCGGACATACGGGCATCCTAACGGCTGGCCGGGCGGTTCGACAGCAAGGCCAGCGAGGAGAATCGCTTCAGGTGCCAAAGATGCGATCGCCGGCATCGCCAAGGCCGGGCAGGATGTAACCTTTTTCGTTCAGTTGGCGGTCGATCGCGGCGCAATATATCGGCACATCCGGGTGGGCGTCGGTCAATGCGTCGACGCCTTCCGGCGCGGCAACCAGGCACATGAACCGCAAGTTTGTGACGCCGTGATTCTTCAGATAGGTGATGGCTGCGATCGCGCTGCCGCCGGTGGCCAACATTGGGTCGATCACCAGCACTTCGGTTTCAACGATATCCGGCGGCAATTTTTGGTAATACGGCACCGGCTCCAGCGACTTCTCATCGCGGTAGACGCCGAGATGGCCGACGCGGGCTTCGGGCAAAATCCAGAGCACGCCGTCCGCCATGCCGAGGCCGGCGCGGAGGACAGGGACCAGCGTCACATTGCGGGCCAACTCATGGCCGGGCATGGGTTCAAGCGGCGTCTGTACGACATGTTCGCGCGTTGGGAAATCGCGCGTGACCTCGTAGGTCATCAGCATCGCGATTTCATCGAGCAGGTCGCGGAACTGGCGATGGCTCGTGGTCGCGTCACGAAGGACGGACAACTTCGTGCGAATGATCGGGTGGTCGACGACGGTGACGTTGCGGCGATCGGCCATGATGGCTCAGGCTACCCGCGACGCCGAGGCCGACGCAAGAACCGGCGGAAAGAGATGGCCACTTGCCGCAGCCAGCTCGTGATCAAGCAGCCACTGTTTGCATGGCAAGCCGCCGCCGAAACCGGTGAGCGTGCCGTTGGCCCCGATAACGCGGTGGCACGGAATAATGATCGCGCGGAAGTTGCTGCCGTTCGCCCGGGCGACGGCACGGACGGCGTTTGCATTCCCCACGGCGACAGCCTGCTGCCCGTAGCTGCGGGTCGCGCCGTAAGGAATCTTGATCAACGCTTCCCACGCGGCCTGTTGGAACGGCGTGCCGAGGGCGGGCAGTGGCACAGTGAATTCCGTCAGCTCTCCGGCGAAATAGGCAATCAACTCATCGCGCACTCGGTCGAGCATCGCATCATCCGACGGACCGGCCATCAGCTTCTCGACCTTCTGATCGACCTGCCGGCCCTCGGAGAATTCGCAGAGGCGCACACCCGTCGCATCCGCGGCGATGATGAGATCGCCGACGGGGGTGGCCATGCGTTTAATGCGGGGATCGCTCATTTAGCCATCATTCCGGCCGTCTTGGCGTATTCAAACACGCCGCCGGCTTCGATGATGGGCAGCACGTCGCCGAGCGGCTTGATTTCGTGGCGGACGCCCTTGGTTTTGTTCAGCACGTAGCCGTCGAGCACATGGACTTCCAACTCATCGCCGGTGTTGGTCTTTTCCACCAGGCGGCTGACGGATTCCATCGGTAGCAGATAGCCGCCGTTCACGCTGTTGCGGAAGAAGATGCGGGCATAGAACTCGGCGATCACGCAGGTGATGCCGGCCTCGGCCAAGGCCAGTGGCGCGTGTTCGCGAGAGCTGCCGCAGCCAAAGTTTTTGCCGCCGAGCACGATCTGGTATTCGCTCTTGAACCGGCCCTCTTCGACGAACTTCACGTCGCCGTAGGGCAGGCCCTGCTGGCCTTCCGGCACGCCGATGTTCGCGTACATGCCGAAGAATTTGCGCTCTTCGGGGTTGGTCGGGTCGTACTTGAGGAACTCGGCCGGGATGATCTGGTCAGTGTCGATGTTGTCGCCGAGGACGTACACGCGGCCGGTGATGACAGTCTGCATCCCCATAGTTTACTCGCCCGGCCGGCGAACGAAAGCCTTACGGCGCGGTCGTCGGGGCGGCGGGCTCGATCGACCCAATCGCCCCGTTTTGTGACAGATCTTTGTCGAAATGCAGCTCGATGTCAGCCGCACCGACAGGCACGCCGGCGACCGACAGTTTCGGCGGCGACGAATAGCCCGCGCCACCGTCGGCCACGCGAAAGCTGACGGCTACCCCGTTTTTCACCACCGCGAAGACCGCCGCGTCGCGATGTTTCCACATTTCGCCGTTCTGCCGGCGGTAGCGGTAGTAATTCGAAACCTCATCCAGCCGTTCGTTGGTTACACCGTACTTTTCCAACCGGCTGAGCAGTTCATGCTTGTTCTGGCGGGCTTCATCGGCCGTGGGGCCACCGCCACCCTGGGCTGGGTGAACATGGCTGAACGCGTCGCGGAACACTTCGTCGGGTACCCCCAGGCCGGCGGCGACCAGGACGACGGGCCGACCGCGGTCGACTGGATTCGTGTCATGCCCGCCCGCCAGCGTGACCGCGACCTCATCTTCACGCGGTTGCGGCAGGCCCGCCCGGGCATTGACGGCCGTCGCGACGGCGATCGTCAACGCGGACATTCCAAGACAAACAGCGAGCCAGGTTCGTGCCATGATTTCTCCGCGTGGTTGGTGCGGGACGGTCCAATGCCGGTTTCAGAAATCTCAAAAATAATCGGCGGCGCTGCCGCGCCGCCGATGGGATAAACAAATTACTGCGATGAAGCCGCGATGGAAGGGTTGATTACCCGCGCGCCAAGGCGTCAGACTGTTGGACGAACTCGTCGCCTTTCCATTCGCCATCTTTGACGACGCCCTTGGCTTTGGCGGCCTTTGCCTCCGCAGCTTTGGCCTTCGCTTCGGCTTGGCGTTTTACCAAGTCGGCGTGGGTGGTGAAATACTGCAGGCTGTGGCCTTTGAAATCGGCGATCGTCTCAAAGTTCTTGCTGGCCATGAAGCTCAGCAACTCGTCCTTCATGCCTTTGACCATGTCATAGCCAAATTTCATGACGCCGGTGCAGACCTGGACGGTATCGCCGCCGAGCAGGATGAACTGGGCGGCGTCCTTACCCGTCTCGATGCCGCCGATGGCGCTGAGGCTGCGGCCGGGATACTTGTCGCGGATCGTCTCGGCGATTTCTTTCACCATGCGCAGAGCGATCGGCTTCACCGCCATGCACGAATAACCGCCGGGGACGGTATATCCTTCGACGGTCGGCTCGGGGCGAAGCGTTTCCAGATCCACGCCCATGACGCTGAGGATGGTGTTGATCGCGGCCACACCTTGGCAACCGGCGGACAGTGCGGAGGCCGCGCCATGGGCGACGCTGGTTACGTTCGGCGTGAGCTTCGCCCAGACCGGAATCTTTGCCGCGCCCATCACCCATTTGCACACTTCGTGCATAATGGCGTTGTCCTGCCCCATGGCCGCACCCATCTTGCGCTCGGGCAGGCCGTGCGGACAGCTGAAGTTGAGTTCGAACCCGGCCACGCCGGTTTCCTGAACGCGCTCGACGATTTCGATCCAGGCGTCCTTGCTGTACTCCTCCATGATCGACGCGATGACCACGCCGTCCGGGTACTTGTCCTTCAACATCTTCAGTTCATCCAGCCACGTCTGGAACGGGCGGTCGCTGATAAGCTCAATGTTCTGCCAGCCGATGATTTCCTTGCTCGCCGTGCGAAGGCGAGCGTATCGCGGGGCGACGTTGGTGACCTTCGACGAATCCAAGCTGATCGTCTTGATGATGACCGCGCCCCACCCTTCATCGAGCGCCTTGCCAATGACATTGCCGTTCGTGCCGGGCGGGCCGGAGCCGATGATGAACGGGTTCGGAAGCTTGATACCGTCGACGACTGTTTCGAGTGTGGGCATGATGGATTCTTTAAATTTGCGGAACGGCTTCGACCGGGATGGCTGCGTCGAACTCAGCTTCGGGCACGTGAACGACCAGCGGCGTTTCGACGGCCAAGCGTACATTGGGATGGCCAGCCATGAACACGGCGTAAAGCGCGAACGCCACGGCGAACGTCACGAACACGCTGTAGTCGTAGGCCAGCCTGAGCACGTCAGCGATGCGATTGTCCGAGAGCAGCAAATGTCCACCGCTGACATGGTCGAGAAAACCTGGCACGCATAGGGAGATCGCCACCGCTCCGGCGAGCATGGCCGACCAGTTAATACCGCGGTCATAGGCATAGCGACCTTCGCGGCGGAAGAGGTCGGCGACTGAAAATCGGGTGCGGCGGAGCAGCCAGTAGTCACAAATCAGAACGCCGCCAACGGCACCCAGCAAAGCGGAATATCCGATCAGCCAGGTGAAAATATAACCATTCGGATCGGCGACCAGTTTCCACGGCATGATCACGATTCCGATCAGGCCGGTGATCACGCCGCCGAGACGGAACCCGATGAATCGCGGGGCGAGGTTCGCAAAGTCATTCGCAGGGCTGACCACATTCGCGGCGATGTTCGTCGCGAGAGTGGCTAAGGCGATCGCACCCATCGACAGACCGAGCGCCCAAGGGTTCTTAAATGTGGCGACGAGGTTCACGGGATCCCACAGGTCCTTGGTCCACGCATCGCCGAAGATGACAACGGTCGCACTGGACACCGCGACAGCAATGAAGGCGAATAACGCCATCGTCGTCGGCAAGGCGACACTCTGGCCGATCACCTGGTCGCGCTGGCTTTTGGCATAGCGGGAAAAATCAGGAATGTTCAACGACACGGTCGCCCAGAAACCGACGTTGGCCGTCAGCGCGGGAGCAAAGAACTTCCAAAATTGGCCGGCCTTTTCGCCGCCGGGAGCAAAGATGTTCGGCGCGTGGAAAAGTGAGCCGAACCCGCCGGCCCGAAAGTAAGCCCAGCCGACGAGCGCGAGGCCCACCACGATCAGCAATGGCGCTTTGATAATGAGCAGCCAGCGGATGGAATTGATGCCCGAGTAGATGACGATGATATTCAGCACCCAGAACGCCATGAACGCGCCGAACTGCGGCGCGGTGATGCCGAGGTCGTAGCCGTGGAAAACGACGTGGGAGTATTTCGCCCATTCCGGCTTGAAGATGCACGCGATGGCGAACAAGGCCGCGCCGCCGATCCAGCACTGAATGCCAAACCAGCCGCAGCCAACAAGGGCACGGAGCATGGCCGGCACGTTCGCGCCACGCACGCCGAAGCTCGCGCGTGCGTAGACGGGGAACGGGATGCCATACTTCGTGCCGGCGTGCGCATTGAGCACCATCGGAATTAACACGATCAGGTTCGCCAAAAAAATCGTCAGCACCGTCTGCCACCAGTTGAAGCCGGTGGCATACAGGCCGCTGGCCTGCAGGTAGGTTGGGATACAGGCGCACATCGACACCCATAACGCGGCGACCGACCAGACCGACCACTTGCGATCAGCCGCCGTGGTCGGGGCCAGATCCTGGTTGTATAGGCGCGATTGGGTAACGTCTTCAGGCAGGCCTTCCCAGGCGTGGGCGGCGGGACTTTCGGTGGCGAGCGTAGTC
>JAQGHK010000083.1 GCA_028288875.1 Phycisphaerales bacterium
GTATTCGCTGCTATTCGAACGTTTCATGGACCCGAGCCGTAATGAGATGCCCGATATCGATATCGACATCTGTCAGGACGGCCGGCCGAAGGTCATCGAATACGTCCGCAAGAAGTACGGCCACGTCGCGCAGATCGTCACGTTCGGCACGCTCGCCGCGAAAGCCGCGTGCAAAGACGTCGGCCGCGTCATGGGCGTGCCATTGGGCGAGATCGATGCGCTGACCAAGCTCATCCCCGGCGTGCCCGGCATGACGCTCGATAAAGCATTCAAGCAGGTGCCCGACCTGCAGCAGATGTACGACAGCAAGCCGATGATCAAGCAGGTCATCGACGTCGCCAAGCGCCTGGAAGGCCTCTGCCGCAACGCCGGCGTGCATGCGGCCGGCGTGATCATCGCGGACCAGCCGCTGGACGGCATCATCCCGCTTTGCCGCGACAAGGAAGAGAACGTCCTCACGCAGTACGAAGGCCCGATCGCGGAAAAGTGCGGCCTTCTGAAGATGGACTTCCTGGGTCTGCGCACGCTCAGCGTCATCACGCGCTGCGTCGACCTGGTGAAGCACAACAAAGGGATCGAGTTCGACATCGAGAAAGTCGACATCACGGATCAGAAGGTGCTCAGCCTGTTCTGCCGCGGCGAAACCAAGGGCGTGTTTCAGTTCGAATCCGGCGGCATGCAGGATCTTCTGATGAAGATGGGCCCCGACCGCCTGGAAGACCTGATCGCCGCCAACGCCCTCTATCGCCCCGGCCCGATGGAACTGATTCCGAGCTACTGCAACCGCAAGCACGGCCGCGAGCCGGTGCCGCAGGTTCACCCGATCATGGACAACATCCTGAGCGAGACCTACGGCATCATGGTCTACCAAGAACAGGTTATGCAGATCTTCAATCAGCTCGGCGGCATCGGGCTGGCTGACGCGTACAAGCTGATCAAGGCCATCAGCAAGAAGACGACCGACGTCATCGCGAAGTTCAAACCCGCGTTCCTTGAAGGCTCGATGGCCAAAGGCATCAGCGAGGCACAGGCGAAGGAAATCTTTGACCTGATTCTGAAGTTCGGCGGCTACGGCTTTAACAAATCGCACTCGACGCGCTACGCGTTCGTCGCGTTCCAGACCGGCTATTTGAAGACCTATCACCCGGTCGAATACATGGCCGCCCTGCTGACCTACGAAATGGGCAGCACCGACAAGATGGTCGAATACATCGACGAAGCCCGGCGGATGAAGATCAATGTGCTGCCGCCGGACGTGAACATTTCGGACAAGGTCTTCACGCCCGTGATCGTCGAAACCGGCAAAGGCAAAAACAAGAAGAAGGAAAGCGTCGTCCGCTTCGGCCTCTGCGCCGTTCGCGGCGTCGGCGAGAAGGCCGTCGAGAACATCATTGAAGAGCGCGTGAAGAAAGGCGGCTTTGCCAACATATACGACTTCTGCGAACGCATCGACACGCGGGCCGTCGGCAAATCGACGGTCGACGCGCTGATGCGCTGTGGTGCGTTCAGCACCGTCAGCCCGAACCGGGCCGCACTGCTCAATGTCCTGGAACCCGCCTATGAGGCCGGCCAACGGCAGCAGGATGACAAACGCTCCGGCCAGAACAGCCTGTTCGGCGCCCCCGACCCTGGCGCGGCGGCGACGGCTTCCAATGCTAACGTCACGCTCCCCAACATCCCCGACTTCGAGCCGGCTGATCTGCTGAAGATGGAGAAGGAGTTGCTCGGCTTCTACATCACCAGTCACCCGCTCACGCAGCAGCAACGCTGGGTCGAGAAGTACACGACTGCCAGCACCAAAGAATGCATGACGACGAGCGAGGGCGTCGAGATCGTCATGGGCGCGATGCTCAGCAGCGTCAAAACCAAGGTCGCCAAGAGCGGCCGCAGCGCCGGGCAGAAGTGGGCGATCCTGGAATTCGAAGACCTCGACGGCAAAATCGAAGGCATGTGCTTCTCCGAGCCTTACGCCGCGATCACTGCGAAGTATCCGGACCTGCTGAAGTCCGACACCGTCGTGTTTGTGAGAGCCAAAGTGGACCGCAAACGCGAGAACGCCTGCCTGATCGTCAACGACGTGTTCCCGGTCAGCGAATCGATCAATCGGCTGAGCAAACACGTCGTGCTAAAGCTCGACCCGCGTACGCATGATGCCGACACGTTCGCGCAGCTGCCGCCGCTGTTCAAGCAGCACAAGGGCAACTGCCAGGTTTACGCGCAGACCACCGATCACGCCGGCCGGAAAGTCACGATGGCGCTGGACCGGGAAAACAACCTCAAGCCCAGCATCGACTTGATCGAAGACCTCGAGCGTCTGCTCGGCAACGGCACGGTCGATGTGCTTGGCGACGGCAACAAGCGCATGAAGCGCCTCGAACAGCAGCAGAAGCTTTTCCGCGAATCGGTGGCCGAAGAAATCAAAGTCGATGCAGAAGACGCGATGATTGCCGAGATGGACGAAGCCGTCGCGTGATCATTCGTTAAGCCGGCGAGCAGGCTCGCCGGCTTAACCAGCAATCTCACGCCGCGACCGCAACGTTCGGCTGGAAGACTTTGACGCGATCGCGGCCGGTCTTTTTCGCCTGATAGAGCGCCATGTCGGCGGCCTTGATCAGGTGAGTGAACGTCGTGAGCGGGCTGCCGGTTTCGAAGCTGGCGACGCCGAAGCTGGCGGTCACCTGGATTTTCGCACCCTCATGCATCACCGGCTTGGCGGAGATCATCAGGCGTATCGACTCGGCGATCGCTGCGGCAACGGCGCGCGGCGTGTCGGGCAGCACCAGTACCAGTTCTTCCCCGCCGTAGCGGGCCAGCACGTCCATCGGCCGGCAGGTCGTCTTGAGGATCTTGCCGACGGCCCGCAGCACTTCATCGCCGCCCGGGTGGCCGTAGGTGTCGTTGATGGATTTGAACTTATCCAAGTCGATCATCATCAAGCACAGCGGCGTCCCGTTGGCGATCGCGGCGTCCCACAAGGCGGCGCTGCGGTGCTCAAAATCGGCGCGGTTGCTCAGCCCGGTGAGCCGGTCGGTCGTCGCCTGCTCGCGGAGCTGCTCGTTCTGCTGCCGGAGCGTCGTCGTCTGTTGCTGGCTCTGCAGCATCATGTTCACCAGCGCCTCGTTGGCCCTTTGCAGCACCTTTTCGAAGGACTCGCTCTCGCCGATGTTGATGTCGAAGAGCTTGGCGATTTCCTTGGCCTTGATCTGCAATTCGCCCATCAGCGAGTCGCCGACAGACGCGTCGAGGTTGAACGTCTTCATCCGCTCACGAACGTCGGCGATGGCCGCACCGGCCTGCGGATCCGTGAAAACGTCGGCGCAACGGGAGGCCGCGGAAACGATCTCGGCCAGTCGGCGAAGCGTCGGCTCGGCGACCGCGCCGGTATCGTGGTGGCAGGCGATCGGCGTGGTAAGCAGCGGCGGCAACTTCCAGCTGACGGCCAAGTGGCCGCTGACTTCGCCGTGCGTTGTGCCGAAGGCAGCCTGTTCCGCGGCGGCCAGATCAAAATGGCTACGCCGGGCGACCGGCCCGTAGGCTTCGCCCATCAGGCGGTCCAGCACCAGCATGCCCACGTCCGCCAGCAGGCCGGCGAGAAACACTTCTTCCACTTGAACAACGCCCACGCGCTGCGCGATCAGCCGGGAGGCCGTCGCGGTGAAGAGGCTGTGCTTCCAGTAAGTGGTATGCTCAAACCCTTTGGATTTTTTCCCGGCGACACTCGTCACGAGCGAGAAGCCCAGCACCAGCGTCTTTACGGACTGCAGCCCGAGCACGACAATCGCCTGGCTGATCGTGCCGACGTTGCGGGCGCGGCCGTAGAAGCTTGAATTCACGGTACGAAGAATCCGCCCGGTGAGGGCGGGATCACGCGAAATGACATCGGCGATCTGGCTAAGGTCGACATTTTCAGCCTGCGTCAGTTCCAGCACCTGCACCGCAATAGCGGGCAAGGACGGCAAGTCAGTGCAGTTGGAGATTCGTTCGAGCAATTGCGGCGACATGAGATGGCGCTTCCTGATAAGCACACGCTGACCGGTTCCCCCGACGGTACCCGGGCCGGAATGACTAAGGTCACCCGACATGTCTTATATCGGCCAATAAGCGACCGAGTTTCAGCGGGTGTTTCCCCTAAACGTCCTAGAAAATGCCGTCAGAAAAGGCGGTAACCTCGTAGCGAAGCACCCCATTGTGGAAATTAGTTGCGATCTTGCCACGGCCGGGCGTGGCCGCGGCGGATCGATGCTTATCGGGTAACCGGTTTCGTGGTCGGGGCGACCACCGGCGGTCCTTGGAGCAATTCCGGCTTGATCTGAAACTCGGTCGCCGAAGCGGGCGGGTGCCACGTAAACACAGCGGCCGGCGCGGCGTCGTGAGCTGGCACCTGGTACGTGAGCGTGGCGCGGGCGGCGACGATCGCAGCGGCCTTGCGGCTGCGCATCAGCGGCGTGAAATCGACCTCGGCCGACGCGATCGAACCGTCCTCCAGCCGGAGGCGAAGAGTCGTCCACTTGTCCGGGCGCTCAAGGACGAGCGTCGCGGGCTGCGTGGCCGGGCGGATCGCCGTCACGCTGCGGCGCAGCAAGGCGGTGGGATCGGTCGTCAATGTCAGCAGCAGCGCGGGGTTCTCGTCCAATAGCACGTCGATCAGCGATTGTTCGATCGCATCGGCAGGCTGGCGAGCGGCGATCGGGTCAAAGGTGGCGAACGCGTCGCGGCGGCGGTCGTAGAGATAGGCGGCCTTGCCGTCATTGACGATCAACCCAGCCTCGCCGGCGTCATGAAGAAACCGCCCCTGGCCGTCGGTGCGACCGTCGACGTGCAGCGTGTACTTCTTGTGCCGGCCTGCCACGTCAAATTCGCCAACGATCTCGCCCGTCACATGCAGCGGGCCCGGCGCGGTGTAGGCCTTTTGAAGTTGGGCGAGCAGCGGGAGCGCCGCGGGATCGACAGTGGCGAGAGATTGCGTTGTGGCCGGCTGTGTCGCCGCGCGGCGTGTGGCGGCGGCCCGCGTCGTCGGTCGCGACGTGGAGGGCGACGTTGCGGCGACGGGCGAAGAAGCCGGCACCGCCGCCAGGGTGGCGACCAGGATACCAAGCAGCCCCATCGCCACGCCGCGCTTCAAACCACGGCCCCGGTAAGCGCGTCGCGCATCTTGGGCGTGCCGATCTCGGATTTGCCAAATCCCGCCCGCGCGCCGGCGGCCTCGGCGGCCTTCTGGCTGTCGGCGAAATTGCTGATCAGCATCATCGAGAGCTGCGGATAAGTGATGTGCAGGCGGCGAATGAGTTCGACGCCTTCGTACACTTCGAAATTGCCATCCAGTTGGCGATTGACCAGCAGCACGGCCGGCCCGCCGGACAGCAGCGCGGCGAGCGCACCATCGTCGGTGATCATGTGCAACTCGGCATCTTTAACGGCATATTTCACGGCCGACCGCAGCATGTAGCTGTCCGGGCCGCAGTGTCCCACGAGGGCGATTTTTACAGGCATCTTCGAACGTCCTTTTTGCTGATCCATTGTATGCGGATCAGGGCAAGGTTTCGACCGTCACCACGACCTTCACCGGGGGCGGCCGACGTGCATGCGGGTGCGGTGCGGGACGTTGACGCGGCCATTCACGGCATGGGTGTCGATCAAGCTT
>JAQGHK010000096.1 GCA_028288875.1 Phycisphaerales bacterium
CGCCTACCAGCGCTGGCATCACGTCGCCTGCCACAACCTGCCGTTCTGCATCTTCGCCAGCGGCGTCTTGGCCGCGATCGGGCAGAAGTCTTTTGCCCGTCGAGCAGCGATCTTCGTTCTGTACGCCGGCCTGTTCCACCTCCACCTGCTGATGGACTATTTCGGCTCGGGTCAAGGTTGGCCGATCGTTTACCTGTGGCCGTTCAGTGATTTCCGGTTCGTGAACTGGCAGGCTTGGGAACTCAGCAGTTGGCAGAACACCGTGGCGGCCGGCGCTCTGCTGGCGATCACAGTGGCGATTGCGATCGTACGAAAGCGCACGCCGTTGGAATTGCTGATGCCGTCGCTGGACACAAAACTGACCCGGGGGCGCGACATCCCTCAGCGCTCGTAATGCAAGCCCACCGTGTTAGTGTCATGTTGGAACTTTGTAATTCACCTTTCGCACCGCTCATATTTAGAATGCTGTCATGGAAAGCACAGTTGAACTACCGCCGATGCGGGTTCGGGTGCGGCCTACGCCCAAGCCGCTGGCGAACACGAAAAAACTTCCGCCTTACGCCGTCGTCCTTCACAACGACAGTATTAACCGCTTTGAATGGGTGATCGGCGTCATGCGCACTGTCTTGCGCTGCGGACAGTCAAGGGCGTTCTGGCTCGTTCTAAAAACGCATGTCGGCGGGCGCGGCGTCGTGTGGTCGGGCAGCCTGGAAGTCGCCGAGTTGAAGGCGGAGCAGATCCATGCGGCCGGGCCGGACCCATTGCGGATTGCCCGCGGCGCGAAACCGCTTCGCGTTGCGGTGGAACCGCAGTCGTAAGTTGGCTGCGGCCTACGGCTGTGTGACCGACAGCCCGCGGGCGGCCTTCAGGTAGGCATCGTAGTTCTGCTTCATTTCGACGAGCGAATCGCCGCCGAACTTTTCGATCATCGCCCGGGCGATTTCAAAGGCCACCACGTTTTCCAGGATCACGCTGGCTGCGCTGATCGCGCTGATGTCGCTGCGTTCCCAGCCGGCCTCGCTGGCTTCCTTGGTGGCTAGGTCAATCGAGCGGAGCGGCTTGCCGAGCGTGCTGATCGGCTTCATCGCGCCGCGGACGACGACGGGCATGCCGTTTGTCATGCCGCCTTCTAGGCCGCCGGCGTTGTTCGTGGGGCGGACGAAGCCGAGGTGCGGCTTGCCGGCATGGCTGGCGTCGTAGGTGATTTCGTCGTGCACCTTCGAGCCCGGCAGCGTGGCTGTCTCGAAGCCCATGCCGATTTCGACGCCTTTGAATGCCTGAATGCTCATCACCGCGCTGCCGATGCGGCCATCCAGCCGGCCGTCGCCGGTCATGCTGCTGCCGAGGCCGACCGGGCAGCCGAAGACATGGGCTTCCACCACGCCGCCGGCGGTGTCTTTGGCGATCTTGGCGCTGTTGATAAACGCCCGCATTTCTTCGGCGGCCGCCGGATCAGGGCAGTAGAGATCGTTTGATTCGCGAACCGCGTGCAGGTCACGCCAGTTGTTTTCGTTCACATCGAACTTGCCGCGCGCTTCGCCGACCTGGCGGACGAAACCGAAGACGTCGATGCCGAAGGACTTAAGCAGTGAACGCGACAGGGCACCGGCCGCCACACGCATCGTCGTCTCGCGGGCGCTGGCGCGCTCAAGCGTTTCCCGACTATCATTCTTCAACCACTACATGCTGCCGGCAAGATCGGCATGGCCGGGACGGGGGCGGGTGAGGGGGGGCGTTTTAGTGATGTCGTCGAGGCGGTAATCCTTGTTCGGCACGAGCATCGTGATCGGCGACGCAATCGTGTGGCCCATGCGAACGCCGGTGAGGAACTCGGCCTTATCCGTCTCGATCTTCATGCGGCCGCCGCGGCCATAGCCGCCTTGGCGACGGGCGAGCTCAGCGTTGATCAGATCGTGATCGATTTCGACGCCGCGCGGCATCCCTTCGATGAGTGCGATGAGGGCTTTGCCGTGTGATTCGCCGGCGGTGCGGTAACTGAGCGTGGCCATGATGCGATCCTAAAGAGGCTGGTAGCTGGTAGCTAGTGGCTGGTTGCCAAGACGCAGAGACGCAAGATCTTTCTGCTCTGAGCCACTAGCTACCAGCCATTAGCGTCTTCATCCCGGCACAAACGGGTTTGCCGGGGCCGGCGCGTTGGGGGTTTTGGGAGCATCGTCCGACCGGGCCGCGTCGGGCGTGTAGCCCACGCGACGGCTGACGGCATCGAAGTTGAACCACTGCTCGGTCGTGGTCGGCGGGAAAGTCTGCTGCGCCAGTTGTTGTTCCATCCGCTCGCGTTCCTCGGCCTCGGTCGATGTGTTCAACGTGGTTTTCACGTCGATCACTTCCACAACGGCCGCGATGCCGTCCTTGCGGAGCTTGGCGATGGTGCCGGCGGGCAGTTCAGCCGCAGATTTTACGCCGCGCAGGGCTTCAAACGCCGGGCCGACGATGCCGCTGGCATAGGCTCCGGTGAGGCCGGCCGGGGTCGGGGAACCGGCGTTAAAGAAATCGCTGGTCTGGATCGTCGCGCCGGCTTTGTCCAAGCCGCCGGCGGTCTTGGCTTTATCGAGCGTCGCCTGCGCGGCGGCGACGGCGAGATCGAACGCGCGGCTGCGGCGGACGTCGCGTTCCACCTGCGCCTTGATGTCGTCGATGGACTCGGGCGCGTGGGCCGCTTCCAAGCCGACCACCCGGGCGACGTACAAACCGTCCGGACCGGTAAAGATTGGCGACGGCTGGCCGAGATCCAGCAAAGTGGCGGCCGTGTTTGAATTGCTCAGCGGCCGGAGTGTCTCAAACAGTTGGCCGGGGCCCGTGGCAAAGCCCATGGCGCGGTCGGCAGTGTAGGTCCGACCGAAGCCGGGCTGCTTTTCCAGATCTGCACGGCTCAGCAGGCCGGCGGGGGCAACCGCCGTCGGGAGCACGCCGGTCTGCTTCTGCACCGCGGCGGCGACGGCTTTGAGGCTGTCGAAGGTGTACGCCGGCTGGCCGAGGAACTGAACGCCGGCCGGGCCGGTGCTCGGCTGCTTAGCCGCGCTGCTGTGCAAGGCATTGAGCTGCTGCACGATGCGATTGGCGACGGCACGCTTCTGCTGTTCGATCAGCGGAGCCCGCATTTTCGCCAACACGTCGGCCCGTACTTCGGCGAACGGCTTGGTCGTCGGCTGAGTGGCCGGCGGCGTGACCGCGCTGAATTCAGACAGGTTCCGCTGGTAATAAATGATCGCGTCTTCATCCCAGAGCTCGGCCGACTTGGTCGCCTCGACCGCCTTGGCGACCTCGGCATCGGGCACGCTCAGCCACTGAATGGAGATGCGCTCCGGCACGCGGTAGTTGAAGCCGTAAGGGTTGTCTTCGGGCCGCATCTTCGAGGGATCGGAGTAGGCCGCGAACTGCCGTTGGAGGTCTTCATTCGTCGGGGCAGTGACCTGGCCGTCATAGTCCGCCGCTTTGAAGGTGGCCACGCGGGCTTTGATCTGCTGCGCCTCGTGGGCCAAGGCGTCGTCCACCAGCGGGCGGCTAATCTTGACCGCGGCATTGGTCCGGCGCGATTGAACGATGATCGACAGCGCCCGACGCAGGTCGGCACGCAACGCGTCCTTCATGCTCGGGTTGACGCGATCGAAATCGACCGGCTCGTCCTGCCCCTCGACGATCAAGCGACCGGGCGCACGCAGGAACTGCTCAATGGCCGCATCGGGCACGACGGCGCCGGCGCTGCTGGCCTCGTGCATTAGCAGGTACAGCAGAACCGGGTTCTGCTCGAATTGCTTGTAGTAGGGGCCGAAGATCCCTTGCGGCAAACGAACCAGCTGGCCCGCGGCTTCGCGGCTGGGGATGACGATCCGCTCCAGCGAGCGGAGCGTATTCTGGGCGGCCTGAATGTCTTCAGCGTCGACGCTTTTGCCGTCGAGCTTGCCGAGCCGGGCACCGCCGCCGCCGTTATGGCCGAAGCCGGCGGGGAGCAGGAAGGCCAGCACCAGCAGAGAGCCGACGACCGCCAGGAATTTTTTGCCGTGTTTGTCGAAGTAGTCGTACATGAGTGTTTCGCCGCGGGTCACGCGGCGGAACAGCATGTTTTACGGGCCGCAGGGGCGGTTGTCACGTCGCAGGGGGTGGCCGCTTCAGTGGCCATGCCTTCGGGCGGATCGACGCGCTACTTGGAAAGCCGTCGAACGTCCGCTTGCGCTTCGGTCACCGCAGCCGGGTCCTCGGCAAATTCGCGAGCAATCTGCTGATAAATCTTGACCGCGTCGGCGGGCGAGCCAATACGTTCCAAGATCGCGGCGGTCGCGCGGAGCGATGCCAGCACGTTCGGCCGGCCGGGCAGGTCCTTGGCGCCGGCGACCACCCGCATGAACGCGACGGCCGCGTCCTGCTGGGCGGCAGTATCGGACGCATCCGCATTGGCCTGTTTGGCCCGGGCGAGGATGAACAGGGCATCGCTCTGCTGGGCTGGATCGACGATGGACGCCCGGTTCTGGTCGATCAGGCGGACCGCGGCGGCGAAATCCTTGGCATCGGCCGCCGCCTTGGCTTGGCCGAGCTTTTGGGCGGTCAGCTGGGCTTGGACGGCCGGATCATTGCCGGCGGAAGGGCTGGATTTGGCGAGACGTTCGATGGTGGCAGCCACGGCCGCGTCGTCGCCCCGGCGGCGGTGGATATCGGTCAGAAAATTCAGCAGGGCGACCTTTGCCGGGTCGGTCACCTTCGGGGCCTTCAGCGCTGATTCGACTTCAAGCACGGCGACATTTAACAACTGGCTGCCGGCTTCCGGCAGGGCGGGCTGACGGCCGGCAGCGTCGGCGGGGGACAACTGCAGCAGGGCGAGATACGCAGTCAGCCGCGGCTCAAACTTCCCGTTCGGCCCGGCCGCGTCCAGCAGCCGGCGGGCGGCGAAGACCTTCACCCACGGCATGGTCGATCCGCGGACGGCCTTGGTGTAATTTTCGATCGCCACGTCATTCTGCCCGGCGACCAGGCTCGCCTCAGCCGCGCTCAGAGCGGGTTCGGCATCGATCACCAGTTGCTGCACGCGCGCGTATTCACGATCGCCCGTCCCGCCGCGCTCATTCTGGTATTGCAGACGGCCGTTGGCGAAGCCGGTGACGGTGACCGTCTGCGGGCCGGTGCCTTGGATGATCAGCTTGTCCGCGCGGGCGGATGCGGCGAGAGCGACGACGAGTAAGAGTGGGGCGAGCCGCATAGGGGTATGAGTGATCATTCGCTAACCATCATTTTGTCGCAATTCGACCGCCGCGAAACCGTACCGCTGTCGCCATCGGGCCGCAAACAACGTGTGGAAATTGCAGGCGGGACAATCGTCTGAGGCGGGGGGCGAACTGATGTGATGGATTCCGTTGCTCGTGGTAGTGTGGCTTGGCGGAACCGCATTTGGCGATATTTCGTGCCGTCGCTGTTTTTGCGTGCATTTCGAGGGACGGGCACCGACACAACTCTGCTTGCGGATGGACGAATAGACATGGCCGATACGGACGACACGCAATCGATAGGCGGGCCTCCTGTAAATCCCCGGACCGACCCCGCTGATCACACACCGGCCGACCTGGCCACGCTTCCCGCCGAGGCCGCGACACAACCGGGTGCGGCCAGCCCCGTTACGGGTGTTGAGATGTCGGCATTGGATTCCCAACCGAATGGCGTCGGCACAGTCCCCTATGAGTTTCCGCTGCGGCACCCGCAAAAGCTCTGGCACGCCGGCACGCTGACCTACACGTTCGGCGGATTGATCACGATTTTTTTGCTGTTACTCGGCGGCGATTTCGCGTTGTCGATGCGTGATCGATCGATCGGCGCGCCGATCCAGTACATGCTCAAGCGACTGTACGCATCGGACACGCTG
Organism: Phycisphaerales bacterium; assembly: GCA_028288875.1. Classification (GTDB taxonomy): domain Bacteria; phylum Planctomycetota; class Phycisphaerae; order Tepidisphaerales; family Tepidisphaeraceae; genus RYN-431. The sequence goes on from JAQGHK010000096.1 coordinate 5,867, forward strand.
ATCGCAGTCTGTTTTTCGGTCTTGCCGCCGTTGCTGGGATTGATTCTCGCTCCGGTCGTGAGCTTCAAATCGGACCGGCTGCGCAGCCGTTGGGGCCGGCGCATTCCGTACCTGTTGGTGCCCGCGCCCTTTGCGGCCGTTGCGATGGTGGTGATTTCTTACAGTGAGCCGATGGGGAAGATGATCAGCAATGTGGTTGGCGCCGAACGCATTTCGCCCAACCAAGGCGCGCTGGCACTGTTCATTCCGGCATGGACGATGTTTGAAGTCGCAGCGGTCACGGCCGGCGCCGTCGTCAACGGGCTGATTAATGACGTCGTGCCACGGCCACTGCTCGGGCGGTTTTATGGCCTGTTTCGCGCGGTCAGCCTTGGCGCCGCGATGATCTTTAATTTCTACCTCATTGCCTATAGCGAAACGCATTACCGCGCTATATTTATCTCGCTCGCCGCAGTGTTTCTGGTCGGCTTTGCCGCGATGTGTGTCGGCATTAAAGAGGGCGAATACCCACCGCCAGAGCCGGTGGACCCGAGCGACACCGCCACGCGTCGATTCAGCAAATCGATCAGCATCTACTTCCGCGAGTGCTTCAATCACAATTACTACCGCTGGACGTTCGCCGCCATGGCGTTTGCGGCGTGCGCCTTCCTGCCCGTAAATCTGTTTACGGTGCTGTACGCCGAGCAGTTGCATATCACCAAGCAGACCGTCGGCAACTGGTTGGGGATCACATATGCCTGTTCGTTCATTCTCGCCTGGCCGCTCGGTTGGCTGGTGGATCGAGCACACGCGTTGCGTGTAAGCATGATCGTCATGGCGGTGTACGCGGTGGTGATGCTGGTGGCGTTCGCCTTCGTGCGGGACGGGAAGACCTTCGGGGCGGCGCTGATCATCCACGGGGTATTGTCGGGCACGTATTTCACCACTTCGGCCGCGCTGGGTCAGGCGCTATTCCCGCGAATGAAATTCGCCCAGTTCGCTTCCGCGGGCGGGCTGGTGCAGTCACTGCTGACTATCGGCCTCGGTTTGGGCCTCGGCCAGTTGCTCGACCGAACTGGCCATAATTATCGCCTGACGTTCGCAATCGGGGGCGTGTTTGGCGGGCTGGCGGTGCTTTCGATGATCGTGGTTTACGCCGGATTTCAACGTTTTGGCGGCCGGACGGCGTACGTGCCGCCGGTATGAATGGCAGCCTCATCGGCTTCTGAATGGCCAAAACACTGGCCAAAAGAAAAAGTCCCTGCAGGACAGGGACTTTAATGCGAGAGAGGGGGGTCGAACCCAATCTCTTTCAGTTTAAAAACGGTCAGAATCCCAGGGCTGTACAAAAGTCTGTACGAAACATGTCGTGGGCTCTATGATCCGGACGTGGCAACGACACTGAAAAAGACAGGCCGGCCGATCAAAGTCTACCGGACTTCGTGGGGCGAGCAAATCCCAGGACTGACCCGCCTAAAAGATGGCCGTTGGCGTGCATCGGGCACTGCACAGACCACTTGGTCGGAAAGCGATGAGCGACTCGCCGTCGCCCGTTTCCGAAAACTCGATCGCGCCAAAAAGGAATCCGACCTCGGGAAGTTGCGGGTGCATACCAGCGTCGACGGGATCGTGGCGGACGTGGTCAAGCGTTTACGAGACAGTGGCAGCAATCTTGAGGCGGAAGTGGCCCTGTCCGGTGGGCCAGATCCCGTGTTCGCCGTCCGCGATCTTACGTTGACCGAGGATCAGTGGGCTTGGCTTCGGAACCAGATTATCGAGCGGCCGAAATGGGTCGCAGAACGGGTTGGCATTGAGCAGATCGGCTATCTATCCGATCTGGAACGACCCCTTCCCTCTGCCAAACTGTCAACCCTGATCGACACATACACAGCTAAGCCGGCACTCAGTTCAAATGAGTTGTCTCGGTCGAAGCTGTTCTGGAAACAATTCGTAAGAGCGACCGGGGTCACCCACGTGAACGAGATCGAGCATGCCCAGGTGATTGCCTACGAGAAGGCCGTGCTCGGTGCGGGGCTGGCCCCCAAATCCATTCACCATCGATTCGGTAAGGTCAAAACAGTATTCGCTTTCGCCATCAAACGCGGCATCGACATCCAAGCTTGCCGCAAGGCATTGGACGCTCTGGCCATGCTTGAAGTGAAGGAAGCCCACCCGATGGATCCGCGGCCCATCGCGCCTGATCAGTTTTGGAAGATCTACGCAAAAGCTTCGGACACTGGCGACACAGTTTTCACCACTTGTCTGCTCACAGCACTGAATCTTTGTGCCTACGGCGGGGAGATCTCGAAACTCCGTTGGGGTGAACTCGATCTCGATGCGGGAACCTATGTCGGGCGTCGGCCTAAAACCAAGATATCACGCGTCGCGGTCTTATGGCCGGAAGTGATCAAGGGCTTGCAGAAAATCGAACGACGGGAGGCGGTCGACTACGTGTTCAATACGTCCCGACGGTCCTTCACTTGCAATGCCGTCCTGAAACACTGGAGACGGTATAGGGCGGCAGCCCAGTTGAATGATGATTTAACGTTTGGCCAGATTCGGGATGCGGCGTACAGCATTGCCTGTCAAAACGCGTCGCTTGATCAAGCCAAAGTTTTGGCCGGCCATGCCTTCGGTGGGGCGTCGGATTTCTACATCCGTAGGAACCCCTTATTCGTCGCAAAAGCTTGTGAGGCCATTCGCGCCGCCTTTGGCGTTTCAGCCCGTTGCGAGCGAAGGCCGGCGGCGGCATAAAATGGTCAGAAGCAGAGTTGGTAGACTGGTCGAACGTCACATGCACGCGCGCCTCAACACGAACGGGCCGTTGCTAGACGATATTCATCAATCATAGCTTGGGATGACACCCGCAAGCGACGGCCCCGTGCCTCGTCTCGTGTATGGATGATCCTGTTTTTCGATCAGGTGACGCCGCTTAGACGTGTACCGGGACACTCCGGACATGTCCCCACATCTAATTGCGAGGTCTTCGAAGTTTCCCGCAAGATCGCGGCGGACGTTGCCGACATTTAAAGGCCACTCGGATAACACTATTCGGCCGGCGCTCCGTCACAAACCGCGACAGAGAGCGAAGAGGTGCCAGAAGTGGAACAGCCATCAATGGCATGGTGTGTTGCTATTCGTCGATAGCACAGTATTGGGACAATCGCTTGCCGGTGCGGTGGTATCCAAGAGGGAGACCGCCGCGACATTTAGAGCGTTTAACCCCTGTCGGGAGTTCGCTCCGATCGTGCCGTGGCCCGATCGGGGCATCGTATTGGCCTATGGCCAAGGAGACGTAGATGGATTGGACAGTTAGTATTATTCCGCCGGTCATTCTGGGGCTGCAAACACCTAACGAATGGAGTGCTACGCGTAGCAAATACGAAATATCGGTTCTAACTATCCGCGGCATCACCTATGCAATGGTTGACTCTGACATGTTCGGAGATGTCTGGTGGTTCGATATGGCCGGCAGGCTGATATGGCACGGCAGCATCCATGATCCCGACGACAGGCCGGCGCATCTCACTGGACCGTCTGTCTTTCAGCCGCGAGAGCAGTGGTCAGGAATCGTCCTTGCCATTATTGATGTGCTTTTACGAGCCGGCGCAAGCGTGTATCACGTGGCTGCGACTAAAGATTCTTTCTGGTTCCGCCGCAGCCCCGCGTGCGCACTTGCAAATCGAGTGATCGCAGTTGTCCCTGCAGTGTCAAAGGTCACTTGGGCCGTAATAGATCGACTTGCGGACGGAACCACCGCAGGTGTTTGCAGCGGAAAGTATGGCGTACGGGCGGGTGATTCACTGGTCGAACGAGTACAAGCAGTAGGTAAGGCTGTTCAGCGTGTGATCAAAGATTGCTGCGCGACTGAGATTGCAGTTGAAGAACCGGGTACATGGCCAGGGCGTTCGTTAGCCAGCGGGCAAGACATTGCTGCGATTTACGCAATATTTGGGGGCTTATGTGCTGTTGCCAACGCCTCAAGTTTGCCCTGCGTTGTCGTACCATCGTCTCAGCAGGTGATTCGAAACGCCAGTCAGCATGGAATCGCTCATCTCGAAAACGACCGAGCCTTGGCCATTTGCCTAGCCGAATGGACAATGCAATTCGGCGCAACTTTGTCACAGTCTCTCGCTGCCTAGTGGATTTTTGAATTCTACCTGAATTACTGGCACCTTGTGGGAGATGGTAAAGGGTGATTAGGCTGTTAACGCGGAAATGCAGCGTGTGGTATGATTTGACGACTCGTCAGTCGCCGTCAATGGTAGTGAATCCTGCAGGCACACGTCGATGAGTTCGGGCAGCATCTTTCGTGAGGATAATGGTATTCATTGTGTCCTTAAAAAGGTTCGTTTTCTCGCGGTAGGAAGCCATGCTGGGAGCAGAGAGTCAAAGTTGTCAACGATGGGGAAATGGTGCCGCAGCGGCAAGATCATGAACCTGAAAACCGAGCCCTGTCTTACCACTACAGTTGCGCATCGTATGTCTTTGCCTAATATCGCGTTGCCGGCCGTCAGTCCGGTCTGGCAAGGAGTGGTGTCGGCATGGAGGCCGTGCAAGTCCGTCGCTGGGAAGACCAGTTCGAGCAGACCATGGAGCGTGTTGGCGGGTGCTTCCCGCGCCGCGATCTGCGTCGGCAGGCCGAGGGGTACGTCCGCGGCCTGCTCGGGCCGGTCGAGCGTAAGAATGGCTGGCAACTGGCCGAGCACCTGGGCCGGGAGAAGCCGTACGGCATCCAGCGCCTGCTCGGTCGGGCGAGTTGGGACGCCGACGCCCTTCGGGACGAACTGACGCGGTACGCCGTCGACCCATTGGTGACCGACGGCGACCCGGGCGTGCTGATCGTCGACGAGACCGGCTTTCTCAAGAAGGGCAACAAGTCCGTCGGCGTGCACAGGCAGTACTCGGGCACCGCCGGGCGGATCGAGAACAGTCAGGTCGGCGTCTTCCTGGCTTTGTCCACCTCCCGGGGCCGGGCATTGATTGACCGGGCGCTCTACCTGCCGGCCGCGTGGTGCGAGGACCGGGCGCGTTGCGACGAGGCAGGCGTGCCGGACGATGTGGCGTTCGCGACCAAGCCGCAACTGGCCGTGAAGAGGCTGGGACGGGCGTTCGAAGCAGGACTGCGTCCGTCGTTCGTGCTGGCCGATTCGGTTTACGGATCAGACAGTAAATTCAGGCGTTTCCTCGAGACCCGGCACCAGGCGTTTGTGGTCGCCGTCACCAGCCAGCAGCGGTTCTGGATCGGCTTTGAGCAACGAAGGGTCGATGCCATTGCCGCAGACCTTCCCGATAAGAGCTGGTTCCGGATGAGCGTGGCCGAGGGCACACGCGGGCCACGGACCTACGACTGGGCATCCGTCCGCTTCGGCTTCCCCACCGACAGCGGCATGGATCGCCACTTGCTGGTGCGACGGCACACGGACACAGGAGAGTTGGCCTACTTCCTCTGCGCCGCCCCTTCCGGCACGAGCGCCCGTGACTTGGCCGTCGCCGCGGGACAACGCTGGGCGATCGAGTGCTGCTTTGAGAGTACCAAGCAGGAGACGGGGCTCGACGAGTACGAGGTACGCTCCTGGAACGGCTGGCACCGCCACGTCACGCTCAGCCTGCTGGCAATGATGTTCCTGACCGCGGTCAGACTGACCGTAACAGAGCCGAAGCGGCGTCGGTCTAAAAGTCGCCGCCCTTGATCCCATTGACCGAGCCGGAGATCCGGCGGCTGCTGGTCGCGATCGTCTGGCCGAGGCTGCTTTCACCGAACGAATCCTGATGTGGTCCCATTGGAGACGAGAGCACCAGGCCCGCGCCCGGGCCTGCCACTACCGGAGGAGAGCACGCGATGCGCAACTGTAGTGTTACAGCATGTAACACAATCGGTCAGATCGCCGCCTAAAGTCCTTTCGTCACGGAGGACACGATGGCACGGACGCTGCTGCCCGACGGGCTGTGGGAACGGATCAGACCACTGCTGCCGCAGCACCCGCGGCGGGTCGGCCGGCCTTGGGTCGACGACTGGGCCTGTCTCGAAGGCATCTTCTTTGTGCTCCAGAGCGGCATCGCCTGGTCGCTCTTGCCGCCGCAGTTCGGGACCTGCGGCATGACCTGCTGGCGGCGGCTGCGGGACTGGAAGCGGGCCGGGGTGTGGGAACGCGTGCACGCCATGCTGCTGGGCGAACTCCACGCCGTCGGCCAGCTCGAGCCGCGTGTTGCCGTTGCCGACTCCACCAGCCTGCGTGCGATAAAGGGGGCGAAGCGACCGGCCGCAACTGAATAAGTCGGGCCGACGGACCGCGGCAAAAGCGGCAGCAAACAGCATCTGCTGACTGAAGCCAGGGGCACGCCGCTGGCCTGCGACGTGACGGCCGCGAACGTCGCTGACGGCCTGATGCTGCTCCCTTTGCTCGACAAGTTCCCCGTGATCGGAGGCCGCCGGGGCCGGCCCCGCACAAGGCCGCTGCTGGTTACTGCCGATAAGGCCTACCACTCCGCCGCCCGCGTAGAAGAATTGCACCGCCGGGGTATCTACCCGCTCCTGCCAAAACGGGGCGAACCGGGAACCGCCGGTCTGGGCAAAGTGCGTTGGGTGATCGAACGTACGGTCGCGTGGGTCAAGCAGTTCCGGCGGCTTCGCACACGGTACGAACGCCGCCTCGACATCCATCTGTCGTTCCTTCAACTCGCCTGCTGCGTCATCTGCTGGCGAAGGCTCAAATGAGTTGTGTTACACGCTCTTAGCCGATGTCCAGGGTGCCGGGTAGTTTAAAGCTGTTCTTTGGCAATCAAGACCAGTCCTAACAGCGCCAGCAGAAATATCATCAAGCCCAAAATTCCGGTCACTAATCCGGCGACGGCCATGCCCTTGCCGCTGGCGCGGCCTCGACGAATTTCACTCATAGCGACTGCAGCCAAAATCACCGCCAGAACGCTCGAAACTGTCGCAACCCATGACCAGTCAAATGGAACGAATGCGATTGGGATCGCGATGATTCCAAAGATCATACTGAGCAATGCCTTTGAATCGTTTGCCGTTGCAGCGCCCGAGCCATCAGATCGTCGCATGATGATACCCTGGCTGAGTTTCTCACGAATCGGGTGACCGCAACGGGGACATGACTCTGCTGACTTAGAAACGGGCGCCTCGCAGGCGGGGCAGTCAACCAAAGTAATCATTCCGAGTCTCCAAGTCTCAGTTACGCCACCGCCAGCTACGGAACATCGGAGCGTACAATCCTGCATTCTTTAGCAGTCGAGTCGCCTGTAGGTTCAAGATGAGTAGCACGGCCAAGCCTGCGAATGGAACAAGAGTTCCGATTGCCCAAAGAACGCCACTTTTGTCCATCGCACGGGCAAGCTTGTAGGTGACGAAAAAATGGATCGGGATAAGCAAAATCCCGAGAGGCGGAAAAATGGAGATAATGAAGACGACGAGCAGTCGTCGTTCCCAGCACGCCACGGCAACGAGGTAGTCAGGGATTTCGCGGTTGTTGGAGCGGGAGTCATTCGCTTGAATTATGGGCTGCTGCCGGCTGCCGCTCGGTTGAGCATGGGAAGCGTCACTCACGGTGCTAATGGCCGTGTGAGCGGGTCGCCGGGGTGCCGAACGCTTTTGGGCAAATTCTTCGGCGAACGGAATCAGATTGTCGTCTGCGTCGCCCGCCGCTACCGGCAGTTTCACTGCGGCAACAGACCCAGAGCCCTCGGTCGTTATGTTTTCCCAGCATGGTTCACAGTGATACCGGCCGCTGGCGTCTTTAATGCGGGGCAGGTTTCTGACATCTTGGCCGCAAACGGCGCAGATCTTCGTGACTGAAGTGTTTTGCATCTTAAACCAGCCTTGAACGTATTGACGGGACAGTCGGGCCATCATTGTATCCTATTTCGGGATATCCCGCCACAGGTTTTAGGTTTCATGCGGCCGCAAGGTCGAGATGCCAAAAAGCCTGTTTTCCCAACGTCATGACCGACTGCGCGAGTTGCTGATCGCGGCGCGCCAACGTGCTGGCCTACGCCAGGTGGATGTGGCCGCATCGCTCGGCCGTCCCCAATCATTCGTGAGTAAGTATGAGGCTGGCGAACGGCAGCTTGATGTGATCGAGTTTATAGACGTGGCTCAAGCCATTAAGGCTTCGGCGAGCGAGCTGATTCTGGAGCTTGCAAGTGCGACTGTGGCAGCCAAGCGTGAATCTTCAAAACGTTCTGCTAAGTAACGTACGAAAGCCAAGGATCGCCGCAGTCCCATGATCCTGTCGAATTCGTACCAAGTAGCACTCGCTCATTGGATGGCGCTGAAGGAATGGTCTCGCTGACAGATTCATCGCTGAACACACATCCCACGCAAAGAGCAGGAAACGCTTCAGTCATCCTTGTGTTTTGTGCCTTTTCCAAGAGTTCGGCGTGCTTGTTCGGCCCGGATCTCTGCGATTAATGACTCAACGCTCGCTCTCAAAGAGGCCGCGTACAAGCGTTGGAGAGCAGATGCCTGTTCCTGCGGCGTGGCCTCAAGAAACATCAGGATGCCCGCGCTAATGCATTCACCTAAGCGTCCATCATAGTGTGTAGCAGTCTCCCGAAGACGACGGATGATTGCGGGATCAACGTAGACGTTTAGCCCAACTTTTTTGGCCATGACCTAATTAGAACCGATAATAAACAAAGACGAAATAAAGAGAAACTCTTGACTAAACAAATAGCAAACGTGTATTGTGACGCCTCGGGAGACCATATGACAAGCGATGCAATAGTGACGCCGGACGTGATGCGAGACGCAGAAAATATCGTGGGGCAGATGGACAGCAGTGCTGCGATCGCATGGCTGCGCCAATGCGAAGACACATTAGCGATGTGGATCCATCGGCAGTGTTCAGCGGCCCTCCACCATCTCGAAATGCAGCATCATTTGATGTTGCCTCCAGCGGTCCAGTCCGTGATCACACGTGCTGTTGCCAACACTGCGGTCACCGCCGTCGCTGCACTACAGTCGGCTCATCACAGTTTGTGGTTGGACTTGGTTGCAGGAACCTCCATGGCATCGATTGATCCGCTCTTGGCGGTTCGGCGTCGAGTGACCGTGGCGGCAATGCAAGCGAAGCAGCCGGCCAAGCTGTCGAAGAAGCAGCGAGCCGAGGTGAAGACTGAGGGACTAGCGGTTGAGAAGTTCGCATTCCTGTCGTGCGTGCGTGCCATTCAGAAAGTTGGACACCATAGAGTCCCGACTTTGCTGCTGTCGTCCGTCGGTCCGAAAGGGGCTGTTCGCCACGAAATGCTGGACCGCGAATCCGCGGAGCGGATCATGTTCGCACTCGTGAGTGCGCTTAGCCAACTTGGTTGTGCATCGGCCATGGCCGCGTGGACAGCAGTGTGTGGTCAAGATCCATTCGCGGAATCTCCGGAAACTCCACCTCAAGGTGGGGATGACGATGCTCAGCATGACGGCGAAGGGGAGGTCGGTGTATGAAATCGATCGATCCAAACGAGGTAATTTCCTCATCGGCACATCCCGCCGATGGCGGCGAGTATCAGGTCTTCACGTCACAATTCCGGATTCAAGATGAGCGGAGCGCTAACTGGCTTGTCCGGCGCATCTGTGAGGCGCGTGCTTATGCGGAAAAAGTTGAGACTTGGGCAGCTGCCGAGATCCACCAGGCACGGCAGAAAGAGGCCCGGTTGATGCAACGATTCGGTGCTGAACTCGAAGCTTGGGCTACGGCTTCGATTCAGGAAAGTGGCGGTCGCGTGAAGTCGATCCGATTGCCGGCGGGACAGATTGGCTACAGAACTGTGCCTTTATCGATTGAGGTTCAGGATGGTCTGGCACTCACAGAGTGGTGCGAACGATATCTCCCGAAGGCGGTTCGAGTAACCGTTCGGGCGGAGGGCCATAGCGCCGTATCGTTGATCGCTCTCTCCTCGTCGCTTGGTGAATCAATTAGTTTTCAGCACCAACCGGTAATCGCAGAAGTGAGCCGGTATACGCAAGAAACGGGTGAGTTGCCTCCCGGCACGGTGATTAGGCCAGCGTCTGAAAAATTCTACATTCGGTAGACGGGCGTTTGTTGCGCTTCAGCAAATAATCGTGGACACAGGCTGGGGGGGTGTTTGGGATGCGGCCTTGTTGCTTATCAGCCCCAATCCGATGGGCAGGTTGAGATGCATGACCATGCTCTGAAGACTACGGCTGACATCACGCGTCTTCAAAAAAAATGGCGGCTCAGTCCGGCCGGTGTTTGTTGGTCGAGGCCGTTCTGAAGGCTGGACCGATACACATCGGTAGCTAGAATCCTGACGTCCGATAACGGTCCACTTTTTGGTGTATAGATGGCCAAAACTTCGATTTTTGATGTTCCCATGCTTAGTAAGACGACTGATAGTACTCGGTCGTCTCACAGAATTTAGATGTGCAATCGACCGGTATATCTCCCAACTCATGTCCGAAGAAATAGTGTTGTAAGCCACTGGTGCAGCAGATCACGAGGTTTTGTGAAGGCAAATCTTAGGGCCGACTAACAATTGTGCTGAACGTGAGTTAGACGTAAATGCAGGATTAGGCCCATGCCGCGTAGCCCTTCGACGGCGCGGCGAGACGAATCCTTGATGGAATCGGCTACGGCGAGCAAGCCGGCCACCTGGCCGCTAACAGTTAGATCAGTAGTGTTCAAGGTGAAGGTGCTGAGATTTAGCGTCCCCCAGCGGCGACCACTTTTGACCGTACCGACAGCAGCACAGTCGCAGGCGAGCAAACGAGCGTGGCGTACCGCAGTTGGTGCGTAGTGAAAACGGCCCGGAGTTCGGGGCGAAATTCCTGATGCGGGTGCTGGCGATCCACGTGATCGGCGCCCGGCACAATGATCCGGCAGCCCATGGCAGAACGGTTGCCTGGAGCGGTTCAACGGGAGCCTGCGGGTTGAGTGCCTGAACATGGAGACGTTCCAAAACCGGGATCATGCTCGGGCACTGATCAAGCTGTGCGGCCGGCATTACAACGAACGTCGCCCGCAACAGTGCGTTGTGCTCCCTGACGCCCGGCAAGTTCGCGGCGAAGTGGCAAATTGAGTCGGCCGGGACGTTCCCGGGCCGCGATGCCCTATCTGGTGAAAGGAGGCCGCAAGACTCCAGATACGAACTGGGACATCAATGGGGTCTGGACACCAATGGAACGCCGGACCGGCGGAAGCGCGCCGGTGACGGACGAGTGTTGCGCCCCGAGGCAACCAGTAAAACGCGCCTTCGGCTTTGGCTGAGAGAGACCGTAAAGCGATGTCGGAGGCGGCTCGGCAACATGCGATAGCCGTCCGTAGAACCGGTCGCAACGCCTATATTCGGCGCGATCGCCTTGGCGGTTTCCAATTACAGATCTAGGTCGTGTTCGACGCCGCCTCACAGAATTGGAACCATCGGCATATATCGCGCAGGTCCATCGTAACTGCCGCGGCGCGTCATTGAGCCATCGTGCTGCACAGTGACCCAATTATAGTGTCCTTGTTCGAAAGCAAAGCTTTCGCCGTCGTCTTCGAATAATACCGCGGAGTTTAGCGGCGTGCCAAAGGCACGAGCAATGATTCGGAAGACGGTATCCGATCGGACACACTGAACCGGCTCGGCCATGGGAAGAAGCGTGTTCGCCCTCACGAAGATGGGAACGCGCTCAATCGGAGAAAAGTATGTAATCGTTTGCCCGCCGTGGAATAGTTCGTCGGTGGCGAAATCCATCCAATCGCCTTTGGGCAATACAATTTTTCGTTCAGCTTCGCCGCTAACCATCGGGGCCACTAACAGCGAGGATCCGACCATATATTGGTCGGAAACATCTCGGAGGCTCTCGTCGCAGGGATCCTCGAGCACCAGCGGGCGGAAAGGCGGAACGCCGTCAAAGTAGTACTTCGCGAACGCTGTATAGATGTATGGGATCAACCGCATGCGTAGTATCAGAACGTCGCGTACCAATGCCTCGCAGGCCTCCCAACCGGCCATTCGTTCGCCGCGTGCATTTGCCGCTATATCCGTCTGCTCCCAAGGTGGCATCGGTATATACCAAGAATTTATCAACGCCTGTGGCGAAAGAATGACCGATTGTATGCGGCGAACAAGATCTTCGGCGCTCGTGGCGTCGCGGACCTCGGGCGTCCACAGCAGACCGCAAACTCCTGCCGTCGCCATTCCGCGGAGGAAATCGCGGTGATTGTATAGATCGGAATACAATACATAGGGCAGCGGTGACGCCAAAGCCCCCAAGCTGCGGACGCTGCCGAATGTGCGACGGCCGATGCGACGAAAGACCTTGTTAATCGTGTCGGAATACAAGACCCCGAATGCG
>JAQGHK010000107.1 GCA_028288875.1 Phycisphaerales bacterium
CGGAGCGGTGGTGCCAGCTACGAGGTTAGCGAAGTTTTCTGCCGCCTTCTCCTTCATACAGCGTTCGAGCACTGGACGTAGTAAGTTGTGCCGATACGCAAGAATACGAACAAATTCCTAAAGGCGGTAGTTGTTGTGGAGATCCCTGCAACAGGTCTGGTGGGTCTGGGGACTACTTGACGACGAGGTCGCCGGCTCAGAAATCGGCCGTACCGATTGAGATGAAGATTGCAGGGCATAGATCGGCGGATGGTTCACCCGCGACCGGCGTACAAAACCCTGTACAAAACTATTTGGAAGCGTCGAAAAATGCCCGAAAAAAGGCTGATCTGAAATTAGAATAGGGGGGTCGAACCCCTACGCCTTGCGGCACAGGATCCTAAGTCCTGCGCGTCTGCCAATTCCGCCACTCTCGCGAAGCAGGGCCGATTACAGCCGTGGGCCCGGGCCGTGTCAAACCTATTCGGGCGGACGGCGGCGTGACGTCGACAGGTGTGTCAGGGTGTCGCAGTCCGGGCCGAATGGCTGTCGTTCCGTGGAATTTCCTTGAGCGAGGGCTGTGAACGGGTTACGGTCCGACACCGCCCCGGGGAAAGGGCGGTGCACCATTTCGGTAGTAGGTCTGCGTTCGAAGGGTCGTACATGTCGGGTCGTTCATCCATAGTCTCCATGGACGCGCTGGAATCGCGCCGTCTTTTCACCGCCAGCCTGGCCGTCGGCGTTAATTTCAACGACGAAGCGCTCTGGGATAAGAATTTCGATACCGCCGTCGCCCAGGCCAAGGCGCTGGGCGTGCAGACCGTCCGGCTGTGGATGGGATTCAACAATTACGAGGACCGCCCGAATGCCTGGGACCCGGTCCCGCCGTTCGGCACGCTGCTTCCCGGCGAAGTCGCGACCTCAGTGCCGCAGCAATTGCGGCTCCAGCTCGAAATGAAGCGTGCGTTCGACCTGAAACGCGCCGGCTTCAATGTCCTGGCCGTCCTGAATAACAATTACGGCAATGCGCCGACGTCGGCCTCGCAGGTAACGGGCCTGATGCAGTATCTCATCAACGCGCCCGACTTGCCGGGCAGCAGCTTCACCTTGGGTCAGGCAATCGATTCCTGGGAAGTCGGCAATGAGCCGGATAGTTCCACCTTCTGGAAGCCGTCGGCCACCAGCAAGACGACCGGCCTGAAGTCATATGTCGATGATTTCCTGATTCCTGCCGCCCAGGTTCTCAAAGCCGGCGGTGAACGCGTCATTTCCGCGGGCGTCAGCTACAGCCCCACGGACATGAAGGCGATCCTCGATGAGCTGACGGCCAAGAACGCGCTGTCGCTGATCGACTCGGTCGGCTTTCATCCGTACGGCGCGTACGACCCCAATAATCCGTCCAACAACCCGATTCTCAGCGCGACTAACGCGGCCGTCTACTACGCCAAGCAGGTGGGTAAGACGGTTACGGCCACGGAGTGGAACATCCGCGGCTATGGCACCTCCGGCGCGAGCGATGCCACTTGGGCCAAGGCGGCCGACCAGATTTATCGCAACGTCATCCTGCCGAATTACGACGCGAACTATTACTTCTGCCTGATCAACAACTGGGCCGGCCGAGGCGGGACAACCAGCGCGCGGCCGGGCGGTCTGCTCAAGCACACGACGGATCTGGACACCGTGCCGTCGTCCTCGATCGCCAAGCTGCAATCGTATTACGAATCGCCTCTGGTCGCCGCCGAGCCGTTCTATTCGATGTTCAAGGCATGGCAGAGCATCGGCCAGCCCACGACACCGGCGGCCACGGGAAGCGTTAGTGGCACGGTGACGAACCAGACCGCCGGCGCGGCCGTGCCGGCGATGAAGGTCTACATCGACGTCAACAAGAACAGCATTCTTGATGCCACCGAGCCGTCGGCCACGACCGCGTCGAACGGCACGTATACGCTCTCTTATTCCGCCAGCGTAGTGCCCAACGGCACGTACACGATGCGCCTTCAATTGCCGACCGGCACGACCGGTATCATGGGCAGCATCACGCGGACGCTGACGACGGCGGTCGCCACGACCGGCGCGAATTTTACTATCAAGACCACCGGCAATGTGCCTTCAGGCGTCACGACCGGCTCCATCAGCGGCGTGCTCTGGCAGGACGACCAGAACAAGGCCGCTCCCGCCGGCTGGCGGGTGTTCGCCGATCTCAATGGCAATGGCGTCCTCGATGGCGTTGAGCCCAGCGGTCTGACCACCAGCACCGGGGCTTACACAGTCGCCTTCAATACCGCAGTCACCGGCGTGGCGGCCGGCGTGCTGAAGGTGTCGAGCCCCACGGGCTATGTCGCCACCACCACCGTGCCGGTGACCCTGACGCCTGGGCTGACGCAGACCGGGAAGAATTTCGGCGTCCGCAAGATTGTGGCGGCCCTGGGTTCAATCTCCGGGTATCTCTGGAGCGACAACAACAAGAACTCTATTTTCGACACCGGCGACACCCGCCTCGCGTCGCGCGTCGTGTTCCTCGATGCCAACGCCAACAACAAGCTCGACGCCGGCGAAAAGCAGACGACGTCCGACACGAACGGCAATTACAGCTTCACTGGCCTAGCCGCTGGCACGTACTATGTGACGCGCGTGTTCCCGACGGGCTTCAAGATCGTCGGCGGTGTAAACGGGCACATCACCGTGGCCCTCACCGCCGGGAAGGTTGTCACCGGCGTGAATATTGGTGCCAAGGCGAGCGCTTAGAGAAAACTCTGCCGCCTGCCGGGCACCGTTGTTCGTGTTCGATTCCGATAAGCATGCCGCTCGCAGTGCTGCCGTTCGGCATTGTGGAGCAGGATCAGGCCGCCGCGGCTGAACGGTCGCGCATCGCGACCGCAGTAAACCTTTTTTGCCATCGCTTAGGTCGCCCCCACGGATAGACGAAAACGCCAGTAGCGTCCGAGCTACCGTTGTTGAGTCGTGGGGAATTTGCGATGTCACGTCAGAATTTGCGGCCGATGTTGGATGTGTTGGAAGCCCGTCGCCTGTTCGCGGGCGTGACGCCCATTGCGATCAATTTCAATGACGAGGCGCTCTGGAGTGACAACTTCGCCGCCGCTGCCAAACAGGCTAAGGCGCTCGGCGTGCAATCGGTGCGACTGTGGTTCGGCTTCACCGGCTACGACAGCCGGCCGAATGCATGGGACCCCGTTTCGCCCTTTGGCGCAGTGACGGCCGGCGAGATTCCCGCCGACGAAGCGCACACCGACGGCCTGCCCACCGTGATGACCCGCGCGTTCCAGCTCAAGCGCATGGGCTTCAACGTACTGGCCGTCGTTCAGCCGAATGACACCGAGGCGCCCGAATCATCCGCGGCGGCGAAAGGATTCATCCGCCACCTGATGGACGCCACGGAAACGCCGAACGGCACGCAGACGCTGAAGGACGTGGTCGATGCCTGGGAGATTGGCAACGAAGTCGATTCGCCCACGTATTGGAAACCGTCGGCCGCGAACAAGGTCGCCGGGCTTAAGAACTATGTGGATTCCTGGCTCATCCCCGCCAGCGAAGAACTGCACAGCGGCCCGCGGGATCAATGGGAAAAAGTCGTCAGCGCCGGCGTCAGCTACAACCCGAACGATCTGAAGACGATCCTCGACGAACTGGTCGCGCAAGGGGCAAAGAGCGCGATCGATTACGCCGGCTTCCACCCGTACGGCGTCTGGACAAGCACGAATCACGAGATCACGGCCAATTCGGTCAAAGCGAAGCAATTCGCCGATGCCTTCGGCACGAAACTGATCGCGACCGAATGGAACATCCGCGGCCTGGGCAACGCGGGTGCGAACACTGCCGCGTGGGCCGTCGCAATGGATCAGGCGTATCGCGAAGCGATCCTGCCGAACTTCGATACGGCGTATTATTTCGCGCTCGTCAACAATTGGGCCGCCCGCGGCGGGGCCACCAGCGCCCGGCCCGGCGGGCTGCTGAAACACAACACGACGGCGACGGTGACGACCACGTCGCCCGTGCTGGATCTCCGTGCCTACTACAAGTCCTCGCTCTCCCCGGCTGAACCATTTTATTCGACGTTCAGCAACTGGCAGTACGGCTCAGTGAGCGGCACGGTGAACAGCCAGGTTCCAGCCGGCACCGGCGCGACGGCCGTGCCGGTCAGCGTGTACATCGACGTAAATAAGAACGGCTGGCAGGACGGCAGCGAACCGCGCGTGATGACCGATACGGACGGGGCGTACAAGATCACGTATTCCGTCCGCGACGTGCTGCCGGGTACGTATGCCGTGCGGCTATCACTGCCGAGCAGCGTCAAAGTGATTGTCGGCGGAGTGAATATCGCGCTCACAAACACGAAGCATTATGCCGCGCCGCTCAGCGTCATTGCGCCACCGGGACCGCTGTCATCCATCTCCGGCTATCTCTGGAATGACGGCAACGGCGACGGCCTGCTGAACAAGGCTGACAGCTATACCGGCGGCCGCGTGGTGTTCATCGACGCCAATGGCAACGGCCAGCTCGACGTCGGCGAGAAGCAGACGACCGCGAACGCCAACGGCAACTATACCTTCGCCAACCTCACGCCCGGCAATTACAAGATCAGCCGCGTATTCCCGGATGGCTATCGCATGAGCAATAGCGCGACCGGCTATCTGTCGGTGACGACGACCGCGGGGCAGATGCTCACCGGCGCGAACATCGGCACGACGATCGCGCAAACAGTTCCGCCGGCCGATGGCCATGGCACCGTGGGGGCGGGCACCGCGTCGATCAGCGGAAAAATGTTCGCCCAGATCGCCAAGTGGAACTCAGCCGTCGCCAGCACCGCGTGGAAGGTGTTCCTCGACACCGACAAGGACGGCATCCGCGACGCGAACGAGCGCTACGCCACCGCCGGCAGTGACGGCGTCTACACCTTGTCCGGCCTCGCGGGCGGCAGCTACACGCTGGCGTTGGAATCGGTCAGCGGCTGGAACATTGTCTCGCCGTCCGCCAAGTCGTTCACGTTCACCCTGAAGGCCGGGCAGGCTAAGACGGGGCAGAATTTTGTCGTCGCCCACGTCTAACCGCGTCCGATTTCACTCCGAACGCGCCGCCCGCTGCATTATCGGCCGCGGCGGCGTCCGATAGGGGCAATCCCTGCTTTTTGGCCCGCTTGCCTTGTTTTTCTAAGGTAGGTTTCGGGCACGCCTTATGGGCAGCAGAAAGCAGAATCGATGTACCGCCGTAACGATAAGAATCGCAGTAAGCCGCCTTCGTCGTCGATGTTAGACACGCTCGAACCGCGCCGCATGCTCACGGGCACGCCGCTGGCGATCAATTTCAATGACGAAGCGCTCTGGAGCAGCAACTTTGCCGTCGCCGCCGCGGAGGCTAAGCATATTGGTGTGCAGGCGGTTCGCCTGTGGATCGGCCTCGACAGCTACGACCAGCGCCCCAATGCCTGGGACGCCGTCCCGACCTTTGGCACGAACGACGATGGTTCGCCCGGCCCCGCCCAGGTCGGCCGCCCGGCCCGCACGATGGCCCGCGCGTTTGAGCTCGCCCGCATGGGCTTTCGCATTCTGCTGGTGATCAACAACAATTCCGGCGCTGCGCCGACGTCCGACGATCAGGTGCGCGGCCTCGTCCGCCATCTGATGAACAGCACCGAAACACCCGACAGCACCACCACGCTGGCCAACATTGTTGACCAGTGGGAAATTGGAAACGAAGTCGATAGCAGCAGCTATTGGCAGCCCTCGGCCGCCGGCAAAACGGTCGGGTTGAAGTCGTACGTAGATAACTTCCTCATCCCCGCCAGCGAAGAACTGCACAGCGGCGACGATCCGTCGACGTGGGAAAAAGTCGTCAGCGCCGGCGTCAGCTACAGCCCGGCCGATCTGAAAACGATTCTGGACGAATTGGCCGCCAAGAACGCGCTCTCGGCGATCGATTACGCCGGCTTCCATCCGTACGGCGTCTACAACCCCAGCACGCCAAACACGAATCAAATCCGCGATAACACGCTCTTGGCCAAGCAATACGCCAGCGCCGTCGGCAAGCCGCTGGTCGCCACCGAGTGGAACATTCGCGGCTTCGGCAATGTCGGCGCGAACGATGCGACGTGGGCCAAGGCGGCCGACGAAATCTTCCGCACCGTCATTGCGCCGAACTTCGATACGGCCTACTACTTCGCGCTGATCAACAACTGGTCCGCCCGCGGTGGTGTTACCAGCGCCCGCCCCGGCGGCGTGCTGAAGCACGACACCACGCTGGCCGTCACTCCGACGTCTTCGATTGCGGATTTGCAATCGTATTACGAAGCGTCGCTCGTCTCGGCCGATCCGTTTTATTCGATGTTCAGCAGCTGGCAGACCGGCCAGGTCAGCGGCCGCGTTGTCGCGACGGCTGGCCTGCCAAGCTCGGCGCTGCCGACGGCTACCGTTTTCATCGACGCCAACAACAACGGCACATTTGATGACGGCGAACTGGCGACCACCACCGACGCGACCGGCGCCTACACACTCAAGTATTCCATCAGCGATCTACCCGCCGGCGATTACACGCTGCGCGTCGCCACCTCCGGCGATTACGAAAGCACCGGCGACGGCATCACTGTTTCACTGGCGAACCTGACGAGTGCCAAGGACATCAACTTCGCCGTCCGCCCGACGGCTGACGCGCTCTCGGCCATTGCCGTCATCAACGGCGCGCTGCGCAATGAGAGTGACAACAGCGCACTGGTCGGCGGCACGGTCTGGCTGGATCTGAACAATGACGGCGTGCAGGACGCGAGCGAACCTGCGGCCATCACCGGCGTCGGCGGGGCGTTCTCGTTCGTCCTGGATACCCGCATCACCGGCACCGCCGACGCCACGCTGCGCGCCGTGCT
>JAQGHK010000139.1 GCA_028288875.1 Phycisphaerales bacterium
CGCCTAAACCCGATCGTCGTTGCCGTGTCCGCCGTTGCTTTGATGGCGGGGTGTTCGCACCAATCTTCCGAAGCCGCCAACGCGGCCACAACCACACCGGCCACGGTCATGGCCGCGCCGGTGGCGGTGGCGGTGGCGGTGGCGGTGGCGGTGGATAAGTCATCCCTCGTGAGCGAAGGATTGACCGACCCGGCGTTCTTCAGCCGGCTGGATACTGATCCGCAGTTCTACAAAGACGTGTCGGCCCGCCTGGCCAGCAATGACTACCGCAAGCTGATCGACACGCGCTCGGTGCGCGTCCAACTCTGGCGCGGCACCACCCTGGAAGAGCCGGCCGTCGTGGTGGAATACCAGACGGCGTGGAAGCAGATCATGGGCCTGCAGAACCGCGGACCGGCGCAATACGATCCGGTGCTGACCGGCACCGGCCGGGACAACATGCTGTATCGCACCGTATACGGCGGCACGGAAGACGCGCGCGCACGCGCCGAGTTCAAAGGCATGGCCGAGGCGCGGCTGAAGCTACCGAGCAATAAGCGGACTTCGATGGACACGCAGTTCGTCGATTTCGCCGAGAAGCACCTGCCGACCAAGCCGCTGGCCGACGTGCGGGCGGAAGTGCTCGCGAAGATTAATCAGCTCGTCGCCGATCACAAGGCCGACGGTGCACACGTGCTGGAGAACCCGGCATACGGTCACTTCGGCGCGAAAATCAGCGATCACCTGTACATTTACATCCGCGATTTCGCGACCGAAACGGACACGCGCTTCGAACACGATCCGTTCTTCTGGGTCATCTTCTCCGGCGGCCCCAAGGCCCAGCCCGCGAATTATCTGCCATCATTCCCCGGCGCCGAAGGCATGGGTGCACAGGCCACCGGTGGCCGCGGCGGGAAGGTAATTTATGTCACCAATACCAATCCCGACGGCCCCGGCAGCTACAAGGAAGCGTTGCTGACCAAATGCGCGCGGACGATCCTGTTCAAAGTCAGCGGCCAGATCGAATTGCCCGATCCGACCTGGATTCGAGAGCCGAATCTCACGGTCATTGGCTACACCGCGCCGGGCGAAGGCATCGAAATCAAAGGCCGGCTGAACATCGCCGCCAGCAACGTCATCCTGCGCGGCATGCGTTACCGCCTGCGGCCGCCGTTGGAGCAGGACGGGATGAACACCGAGGGCAACCTCACCAATATCATCTTCGACCACTGCAGCTTCGCCTACGACAGCGATGAGGCCATCCGCTTCATCGGCAATGGAAGCACGTTCCTCGGCTTCACCATCCAGTATTGCATCCTCGGCCCCGGTTTGGCCGGGCTAAATGCGCATCCTTACGGGCCGGAAGTCGGCGGGTACGGATCGTTCCACCACAACGTGTTCTACAGCACGCTCAGCCGCAGCCCGGAAGTGGACTGCGATCTGATCGACTGGAGCTACAACATCATGGCCAACCTCCGCAGCGGCCATTCGTTGCGGCCGCAGAGCCGGTTCAATCTGACGAACAATTACATGGTGGCGATCCCGAGCAACCCGAATCAATACGAATTCGAAGCCGGCGACTCGGTCTACGCCGAGAACAACCTGCTCGATGCCGGCGGCAAGGTCACGCCGTTCCAGACCAAACACGTCGGCACGACGGCTTTCTTAAAAGCGCCGTACCGTGTGGTGCCGTTGACGCATGACGACCCGAAGACGCTTCAAGATAAACTCGTGCCAATTGCCGGCGCGTTCCTTCCGAAGCGCGACGCGACAGACACCTTCTTCCTGAAACAGCTCGTCGATCGCACGCTGAAGCTGCCGTTCTACGACAAGTCCGGCAAGCAGTGGACGCCGTACGGCAATCAGAACAACAACATGGACCTGTACGAGAAGTGGGACGAAGCCAAGTTCCCGCCGCCCGCCGCCGGCGCGACGGCCGAGGTCGACAGCGATGGCGACGGCATGCCCGACGCCTGGGAACTTGCCCACGGCCTGGATCCGAAAGACCCGGCCGACGGCGCCGCCGACAGCGACCATGACGGCTACACGAATCTCGAAGAGTTCCTCAACCACACCGACCCGCAGCAGTTCGTCGACTACAAGAAGCCTGAGAACAACATCCACACCCTGAACAACCTCGCGAAGTAGAATTGCTAAGAACACCGGCCGTGCATCAGGCCTGATGCATGGCCGGACACCTCGCGACGTCAGATCAGCGCTGAATGTAGCGATCTACAGAAATGCTCGCCAAGGCCCCGGACCGATCTGTGCGTTGCGCAACTTGATCGACGTCAGGCACGGAATGCGTCGTCTTTCTGCATTGCCATGGCCGTCCGTTATGTTTGCGGCATCCTTCGTATCCGCTACCTTCGAATCACTGACAGCAGCGATCAGCTGCTTAGCAGTATGCGTGTACCGAAACGCGGGCGATAACTTCCTGGCGGCCGTGCTCATTTGCCCTCAACTTCATACGGCGGAGAAACCCTTAGATGCATTTTCGTCCTCAAAAAGTGGCATTAGCGTTTTCATTCCTTGCGGCGGTCGCCATGGCACAGCCAAAAGCCGACGATGCGCTTCGCACGGGCTTTGAAACGCCACCCGATGAGGCCAAGCCGCGCACGTGGTGGCACTGGGTGAGCGGGAACATCTCCAAGGAAGGGATCACCCTCGACTTGGAGGCGATGAAACGCGTCGGCATTGCCGAAGCACAGGTGTTCAATGTCAACCAAGGCCCGGCAGGATCGGTGCGGACACTCAGCAAGGAGTGGAACGAACTGACGAAGTTCGCCATTCAGGAGGCCGACCGTCTGGGCATCGAATTGGCATTTGAAAATTGCCCCGGCTGGAGCACCTCCGGCGGCCCTTGGGTGACGCCAAAGCAGTCCATGCAGTTCGTCTACTGGAGCCAAACGCCGCTCACCGGCGGCAGTGACGTGGAAATCGCGCTGCCCAAGGGGAAGAACACGCCCGAATACGCCGACATCGCCGTACTGGCGTTTCCTGCGTCGCGCGCCGATGCGACGGATGAGAAAAAGCCTGAAGGAGTACGACTGGCGGATGCACGCGCCAAAGCCGGCTTCAAGTCCGACGTTCACAGCCGCTTTAGCACACCCTGGACGGTTCCCGCGGAAATGACCATCCCGCAAGACAAGCTGATTGATGTGACGTCGAAAATGACCGCCGACGGCAAATTGAAGTGGGCCGCGCCGGCCGGCAAATGGACCATTCTGCGGATCGGCCACGCGAGCAAGGGCGAGAAAAACCATCCCTCCGTCCCCGAAGCCGAAGGACTGGAATCCGACAAGTTGAGCGCCGACGCGGTCACGGCGCATTTCAATAACGGCTTCATGAGTCAGATCATTAACGATGCCGGTCCGCTCACCGGCAAGTCGTTGAAATACGTGCTGTGCGACAGCTGGGAGGCCGGCTCGCTCAACTGGACGCCCAGGATGCGCGAGACGTTCACGAAGCGATTCGGCTACGACCCGATTCCATGGCTTCCCACGATGACCGGCCGCGTGGTTGGCAGCGTGGAACTCAGTGAGCGTTTCCTCTGGGACCTGCGCCGGCTGATCGCCGACCTGACGGCCGACAACCATTTCGGCACGCTGCAGAAATTGGCGCACGAGCACGGCATGCAGTTTTACGCAGAAGCCCCCGGCATCGGGATGCCGTGCGTGGCCGATGAACTGCAGTGCAAGGCCCGCACCGACATCCCCATGGGCGAGTTCTGGCTGCACGGCGACGGCAGCCCTGATGTGAAAGAAGCTTCGTCCGCGGCGCATATCAACGGCAAACGCTGGGTTGCCGCCGAGTCGTTCACCGGACGCACCGAGGACGCGAGTTGGAAGAACGATCCGTACCAGGTCAAAGCCCTCGGCGATAAGCATTTCTGCCTCGGCCTCAACCGGATGGTGTTCCACCGCTACGCCCACCAGGCGTACCCCGGCCGCGAGCCGGGTGTAACGATGGGCCCGTGGGGCCTGAACTTCGAGCGGAGCAACACGTGGTGGGAGCCGGGCGCGGCTTGGCTGAAGTACATCGCACGCTGCCAATGGATGCTCTCGCAAGGCCAAGCCGTGAGTGACGTACTGTTCTTCTACGGCGAGTGGGCCCCCAACACGCTGCCCGGCCGGCTGGACCTGAAGCCCGCGATCCCAGCTGGCTATGATTACGACGGCTGCGATTACGAAACCCTCGCCAAGGCCACCGTGAAGGACGGCCAAGTCGTCCTGCCGGGCGGGATGAGCTATCGCATCTTGGCGCTGGCCGAATCCGACAGCATGACGCCGCAGACTTTGGCCGTGGTGGAAAAGCTTGTGAAAGCCGGCGCGACGATCGTGGGCATCAAGCCGACAAATTCGCCAAGCCTCGCGGGATATCCGCAAGCTGATGTCGACGTGAAAAAGATTGCGGATGAACTCTGGGGCAGCGATGCAGTTGGCGTAAGCCGGTCGGTAGGTGGCGGTCACGTTTACAGCGCACGGACCGTTGCGGACGCCTTGAAGGATCAGCATCTGGCACCCGATTTTGCAATTGATTCAAAGACTCGGTCCAACGTCATGTCCGTGCACCGCAAGGCCGCTTCAGATGACCTTTTCTTCGTTTCCAATCAGCGTTACCAAGCGGTGAGTGTCTCCTGCTCGTTCCGCGTGACCGGCAAGGTGCCGGAGCTATGGCACCCGGATACTGGCGCCATCGAGCCGGTGCCGGTCTATCAGGAGGATAACGGTGTCACCACGGTGCCGCTGTTTCTGCCGCCCGCGGGATCGGTGTTTGTGGTCTTCCGCGATTCGCCGCGACCCGCCGACTGGGTGACGGCACTCCGCACGCCGCAGGCTGACGCCGCCGTCGCGGTGGCACTGCCGAAAGTCCAGATCCTCAAGGCCATGTATCAAGGCATCGACGGCTCGGGCGGAAAAGACGTCACCGAACGCATCGGCCAAGCATGGATCAGTGATCCAGGTCCGCTGCAGATCAACAACGGCGCGCTCGGCGGCGATCCGAGGCCAGGCATCATCAAAGAGTTGGCCGTTGATTACGTTGTCGACAACAAGCCCATTCATGTTGTCGTGCCCGAAAACGGTTTGTTCGTCCTTCCTGCAGCGCCCGGTGCGACACCGCCCGGTGTGGAACTGCGCCGGAACGATGCAGGCCAGCTAAAGGTGCTTGCGTGGTCGGCCGGTGAGATCAACCTCACCTTCGCATCAGGCAAGTCATGGCACCACGCCGTCGCGACCGCCGCGCCGGTGACGACGATCGAAGGGCCATGGGACGTGCACTTCCCGCCACACCGCGGCGCGCCGGAGAAGACGACACTCGACACGCTCGTGTCGTGGACAACGCAGGCTGACGCCGGCGTGAAGTATTTCTCCGGCACGGCGACGTATCAAAAGACGATCACCATCGACGAGAGCCTGCTCGGTGCCGGCAAAGCGGTTGAACTGGATCTGGGCGAGGTGAAGAACCTCGCCGAGGTAACACTGAATGGCCAGAACCTGGGAGTCCTTTGGAAGCCGCCGTTCCGCGCCGACATCAGCCGCGTGGCGCGGCCGGGCGAGAATCAGCTGGAAGTGAAGGTCACCAATCTCTGGCCTAACAGGCTGATCGGTGACGAACTCCTCCCGAAAGAACAGCGGACCACGTGGACGACCTTCAACCCGTTCACCGCCAAGTCGCCGCTTCTGCCGTCGGGACTGCTCGGGCCGGTGACGATCCGATCGACGGATGAACTCTCTGTCGAAAATTGAGGCTTGGCCGTGGCATATCCAAGTCGGCACCGTGGCAACTCGTTGCCACGGTGCCGACTTGGCGATTTAGACAGCTTGGGCCGCCAAGGCGGCGGACAAGGTCGCTCGTGACCGACGCTCGTCCCAAAAGGCATACCGCCAAGAGCCAGTGGAAATGACCGTCTCGCTGGCCGGTCCTCGCTTGGATAGGTCAAGCCGTGGCGCAACGCAGCGTACGTACGCCGAAGCGCGGCATGCTCACCGTCACGAATTGAGCGCCGCGGGTGTCGCGTTCGATCTCGACGGTCGAAATGACGCGTCCGTCCAATTCGATCAGTTGAACACTCTGAATGCTGTTGGCGACCTCGATTCGTTGGGGTCGCTCATCACCGGCGGCGTTGAACAGGCGGACAATCAACGCGTCGCCGTCCGGGTAGGAGGCGATAATCTCCAGCCGAGAGTCTGTCACGTCCAGCATCGACCATACCGTGCCCTCCGACGGCGGCGCACACCGCCGGGCGATCAGCGGCTCCGACCACGCCGCGTGTTCTCGCTCCAAAAGTGCATTGGCGTAATCGCCGGTATGGGGAACCACTGAATAGGTGATCCGCGGCTTCTCGCCAGACCCGTACGGGTACCAGACGCCCGGCCCCGCGTATGCCATCACCACGCCGAGCGGCTCGTCGGGCGTGTGGCTGTACGCGGTGACGTGGTCAACCATCACCGCCAGCCCCACGTCGGCGACCTCGTCGTACAAGTCCACCCATTGGAACAACACGTCGTTGGCGATCGCGCTCCAGCGGTCGTAACGCGTGTCCGAAACGGTCGTACGGCAGACGTCGAACGGGGCGTCCTTGAACAACGCCGAAGGTTTGAACGCTACGGGGAATTGCGCCAGCAGTTTGCGGCTGCTGTCATATATCGGCCGCTCGTCGCTGTGGGTAGTAAGCCGCCCGCTTTGCCAAGGCTCGCCGATGCGCAGCAGTGGTCCGCTCCGGTCCTTCTCTCGCAGACCCAGGGCCGGTTCATCGAGAGGGAGGTCGAAGGAAGTCTCGAAATCAATCCGGCGCCGGCCGGCAGTGACGGTCAATCGCGTCGAAAACGCCCAGGGCCCGATGTGCCCGTCGATCTTCACGACGGCCCGCAGCGGACCAGCTTCGATCACGCTGCAGGCGGCCGGGGCGTCGATGCTGCTAAGCCAGCCGCCGTCGTCAGGGAAGAACCCGCGGAAGCTGTTAAAGCCGCGCTCATGCCCCGGATCAACGAACTCGCGCTGGAGCGCCTTGCACCAGATCCGATCGATGCGGCCGCCCCGAGCTGCGTTGATCGTGATCAAGTACAGGTCGCTCTCAATCGTGATGCCTTCGTTTCCAATATCGACTTTGACCGCGGCCACAGGCGGCGCGTCCGGTTCGCCAGGTTTTACTAGATACGTCGTGTAGCCGGTGGCCGGCACATCGACGGCAAGGAGTAACGCCGGTGCACCGGCGTCATCGGTCACCTGCTGGCTGGCAAGCCGTCGACCGCCGTCGTCCAAAACGTGTATACCTGTGCCCGGCAACGGCAACGTGACGAAGTCCCGGCGACGGAATCCCGAGGTATTGAAGACGCAGATCAGCCGACCGCCATCCGCATCGCGAGGCGCGATGGCCGACGTGGCAGCGTCGATGACCCGTGCGCAATTCTCCGCCACCGTTCGGCCTTTCTGATCGGCGAGCGAAGCCCACGTGCCACCCGGCTGACGGTTGTAGGGAACGATCCAGACGTCATGGTGTTGCGACCAAAGCACGTGCTGCCACGTCTGCCGCAATATGTCTGCTGGAAACGCCGCGCGGCACCGCACCGACGCCATGGCCGCCATTTTCTCGGCGTGGATGACGCGCCTCTCACCGGCGCGGACTGTCTGGGCAATCTGCCGCAGAATCGACGCTCCCCACGCGAGGCCGACCTTGATGTCGTTCTGCGTGGTGGCCAATTGTTGGGTCGGCGGGGCGGCGACCGTCTGAACATATTCGCGCCACGTGGTGTAGCGCAGCGTCTCGACAACGTCGGTCGCCATGCCGTACGCCCACGGCCGGCCGGGCCAGCCCATATCCTGCAGCGTGGTGCCGGCCGGATGCGCGATGCCCGCAGCCTTGCAGCGATCGATGAAGTCCCGGGTCGGCATCCCGCCTTCGGTCGTCGCCGGAGCCGTCAAGCCTTCGCAGGCGTATCGCGGCACGGTGACAACCGAGGTGCCGTCCGGGCCAACCCAGTCGACGAGCTCGGCATCTAGCGTCGGGCCGTAATAGCCGCCCCAGCAGGTCGAGTTTTTCAGCACTGCCCGGGTGAACCCGAGCGACCGGAGCAGTTGCGGCAGGCAACTCGTCCAGCACGGCTCCTGCACTGCGTAAGTATCAATAGCCACGCCGGGGAAGGCAGCGTGCAGGTCCGCCAAGCCGTACATCAGATGGCGAATGTTGCTCTCGCCGCTGGCGTTCCACGCATAGGGCTGGGCGTACGTCCCGGACAAAATTTCAATGCGAGCGCTAGGCGTCGCGTCGGCCAGATGCGCCCGCAGACGCCCCATGGACTCTGGATCCGTGCGATCGAAGACGGCCCAGGAATAGGATTCGATCTCGAAGGACACTTTCCAGTTCGGGAACGCGTCTAGGCCGTCCAGCACGTTCCGCAGCGAGTC
>JAQGHK010000144.1 GCA_028288875.1 Phycisphaerales bacterium
AGCCGTTTTTCTGGATCGGCACCGGCGACAAGGCAAAAGGCGGCGTCCACATCGCGCTTGCCGCCAACTCCCGCGCGCAAGTCGACGATTTTTACGCCGCCGCCATCGCGGCCGGTGCCCGCGACAACGGCAAGCCCGGCCCGCGCCCGCACTACGACCCGCGCTACTACGCGGCCAACATCTTCGACCCGGACGGGTACAGCATTGAAGTGGTATTCAAGAGCTGGCAGCACGCGTAGCGTTTGCCAGGAATTAGGTTTTGGAAGCCCAGCTCCATGTGATTACCGAGTGCCCTGTTGGCCGGCTGGCCATCATGGCGAGGCCGCGCGCGGACGACTGGTTGACGGATGAAATTGCATCATGGCGGCGGCAAGGATTGAACACGATTGTTTCGATGTTGGAGAACGACGAGATCGAAGAACTGAGGCTGGGCGATGAAGCAGTGTTGTGTGAGAACGCTGGGATGCGGTTTATCCATTTCCCAGTAGGGGACCGCGGCACGCCGGCCTCCATCGCGGCAGTGTCAAAACTGGTATCCGGTTTAGCTACTGAACTGCGCGGCGGGCGCGCGGTCGGTATTTACTGCCGGATGGGCATCGGGCGTTCGGCATCGCTGGCCGTGTGCGTTTTGGCGGCTCTCGGAATGGTGTTGGAGGATGCCTGGGCGGCCATGGAACGGGCGCGGCACCTTTCAGTCCCGGACACGCTGGCGCAGAAAGAATGGGTCGCGGCTTGGTGCGCGACATTCGACTTCCCGCGGCCGGATGCCTAGCCAATTCATATTCGACAGGGATGCTCCTCGTGTGCTGCGAGGCCAGAGGGATTGCACGTTTCGCGTTTTCCGCGAAAGTCCGGTTTCTATGACTGATCACAACGACATTCGCCTGGGCACGCTCACCAATTTTTCCGCCGGCGGGGATTACATTCGGCAGATTCGGCCGCACGGGTTTGAGAGCTTTCAGATCTTCAACTGGACGCGGCTGCCGGAAGGCGATCTGGACAAGCTGGCGGCCGGTATTCGGGAGGCAGCGGGCGACTGCGTCATCAGTTCCATCGGCATGTTCGGCAATCCGCTGATCGATGCCGAGGCCGCCAGCGCGTTTGGGAAATGCATCGATAATGCCCGCGCGTGGTTCGGCTGCGATCTGGTTTGCGGCTTCGCCGGCGCGATCGATGGCAAGAGCGTTCCGGAATCGATGCCGGCGTTCAAGCGCGTCTGGGGCGCGCTGGCCAAGCGGGCGGAAGACAAGGGTGTTCGCATCTGCTTCGAAACGTGCGACATGGACGGCACCTGGCAGCAGGCGAAGTGGAACATCGCGCACTCGCCGGTGGCGTGGGAGATGATGTTTAACGAGCTGAGCAGCCCCGCACTCGGGCTAGAGTGGGAGCCGTGCCATCAGCTCAAGTCCTTCGTCGATCCGATTCCGCAGTTGCGGAAATGGCTGCCGAAAATCTGGCACCTGCACGGCAAGGACGCGACCGTGGCGTGGGACGTGATCCGCGAATACGGCACGCGCAGCGGGAAGCAGTTTCACTGGCACCGCCATCCGGGGTTCGGCGATACGAACTGGTCGACGGTGATCGACATTCTGCGGATGGCCAAGTGGCGGGGCTCGATCGATATCGAAGGATGGCACGATCCGGTGTACATCGGCGACCTGGAAATGACCGGCCAGGTGCGGTCGCTGAACTACCTGAAGGAATGCCGTGGCGGGCCGTTCGTTGCAAATCCCAAGTAGGAATGCCTTTCGGCGCGATGGCGTTACGCCATTGCGGGCTTCGCGGGTAGAATGGCGGTATGGCTACACCGAAAAAACCCGCCAAGGCTGCTAAAGCGGCTAAGTCCGAAACCTCCGCCGCCGACAAGCCGGCCCACGTGGCCCCGGTCGTGAACCTGTCGCAGGCCGCCCAATCCGCGGCCATGCTGCTGGCGTCGCGCCGTCGTCGTGAGGCGGAAGCCGCCAGCGAGAACAAGGCCGATCAGGTCAACGCCGCTTCATTTAAGAAGCTAAAAGACGGTATCGGCCAGCCGCAGTACGCGAGCAATTCGCCACTCTCAGGTCTGAACAAGCCCGCCAAGCCGACGGGTTCGGCCGGCTTCACCAAGCACCTCGGCCAAACCGGCGCCGGCGGGGCGAATGTGGCCCGCACCGGTGTGCCGCGCCGCACCAGCGGGGGTTGATGCCGTCCCCTATTCGAGGGTGTGACCCCCCGGAATCAGGGGGTATTTTGTCGAAAAACGCCCGAAATTTGGTGAAAAATACCCTTGCTGTTCAGAATGAAATAGAGTTAATTGACCGTGTCGGAATCAGCGAAAGTTGATGGCGGCCGAGTCCAACTCTGTAAGTTCTGTCAGGGGAATCACATGCGTCTGAAATATTGCGGCTTGGCCGCGATGGCTTTGGGTCTGCTGGCGAGTTCCTCGCCGGCGGCACTGCTGATCGGTTCGACCGTTACGGGCGTCCTGAACTTCAGCGCGGGTTCAACCAACTATTTCGATCCTGCAAACGCTTTGGTTCCCGCGGGTTTTCTAAACACCGCGAGCCCAACTGTGACGGTTCAGGAACCGGCGATCGAGTTCGGTTTTCAAGATGGCTCGAATCGTGACACGGCGAACTTCACGGATTCGCAGCTGCTCATTCAAGACCAGTACCTGACCGCCAACGGCAGCAATCCATTTGTGATGAAGTTTACGGACGCGGCGTTCGCCGGGTTGGTACCGGTGCTGGTGACCAATACCTTCAGCATCACGCCGACGGCGAGTATTACGGGCAACGTGCTGACGGTGTCCGTCCCACTCATAACGCCGAGCCCATCGACGACGCTCTCCTTGGTGCTTTACAGCTTTGTCCCTGTCCCCGAGCCGACGTCGATGGCTGCCCTTGGCCTGGGTGCGGCTGGGTTGCTTCGCCGCCGTCGCGCGGCATGCTAAATTGATACACTGAGACGATCGCAACCCAGCCGATCGAATCGCCTGCCGACATTCACTCGCCGCCACGCCGCATTTCACGCGCCGTGGCGGCGGGTTTATTTATGGTCGCCGGCGTTCTGCATTTCGCTCGCCCGGCGATGTACGAGCGGATCATTCCGCCGAGCCTGCCGTGGCCGGCGGCGCTGGTTTACCTTAGCGGATGGGCCGAGATCGCCGGCGGCGTCGGCCTGCTGATTCCGCGACTGCGGCGGGCGGCGGGGCTTGGCTTGGTGGCACTGCTGATCGCGGTCTTCCCCGCCAATATTTACATGGCCGTCCATGCCGATCGCTTTGCCGACCCGCACCTGCCGGCCTGGGCGTTGTGGTTGCGCTTGCCGCTGCAGTTCGCGCTGATCGCCTGGGTTCTGCGCGTCGCTCGCCCTGTCGCGACGCAATCCTCGTCATCGCAATGATCACGACATAGACAGGCCGGCCATCGCGCGGGTATTGTCGGTTCTTGGTTCGTCATTGACCCAAGGGGACTTCATGCGTGTGCCTGCCTTAGCCTCTGCGTTCGCTGTTGCGTTGCTTGTCCTGATCGGTGCGTCCGCGGCGCTGGCTAAAGAGGCGAACGACCTCAGCGGCAAGTATGTCGCCAAGGGTGTCGGCGTCGGCGGGGCGGCCTATGAGGCGGACGTCACGCTCACCCTCAAGGGCGACACGTATCTGATCGTCTGGAAGTTCTCCAACGGCCAATTCACCGGCGTCGGCATCCGGCAGGGCGATGTGCTGTCGGTCGGCTGGACCAACGACGGCAAGGCCGGCGTGGTGCTGTATACGGTGAAGCCGGCCGCCAAAGCCGAAGGCAATCCGCTCGGCGGCGAGCCTGCCGCCGGCCCGCTCGTCCTCGACGGGCGCTGGGCGGACGGCAGCACCAACGGCAAGATCTACACCGAAACCCTCACGCGGCGGGATTGAATTCATGGCCGACATGCCGCCTCCGTTGCCCTCGTTTGCCGCGACGCCGCTGGAACCGGTCGATCCGCTCATCGCCGCGCTGGCCGGGCCGGCCGTCGTTGCGCCGATTGATCCGGCTGCTACAGACGATCGCGCCGATTCCGTTGTCGCGCCGCCGCCATTGCGGCCGTCGTCGGCCGTCGCGGTTTCTGCGGAATCGGCCGCCGACGCCGTCGCTATGCCGATCGATGACGTGCTGATCACGATCGACCACGACAAACTCCCGCCCGCTGTGGCCGCCTTGGTCGATCCGCTGGGGCAGATTCCGCCGGGCGTCCAGTTCTTCGAAAAACGCATCACGCCGCGCGACATGGTCGTCGCCGGCCTCTGGGCGGCCGGGCTCGGGTTCCTGGGATTGATCTGCATCGTGTTCGGCGCGATCGAAATCATCCATCCGACCGGCCCTGTCACCGTCAGCAGCGGGGCGAATTGGTGGCCGTTGGCTTTTGGGTTTACCTGCGGCATCGCCGCGTGGGTGATGGGGGCGAGCATCCCCACCCAGTTCCGCGCCCGCGCCGCCCAGCTGGCCGGCCAACAGACGCGCATCGGCATTTTCGTCACTGACAATCTGCTGATCGAAGGCACGGAGTCGGCATTCACGCTGATCCCGCGGCCCGCGTTCGTTTCCATTGAGGGCCGCACGCTGCGGTACACGCTGAAGGGCCAGCCGAAGTCGCTGCGGCTGCCGGGCGAGATCGTCGGCAACACCCCCGAGGCCGCCGCCCACGCCGTCATGCAATGGGCGTCTCTCCCCGTGGCCTGACCGATTTCGATCGGTGCTTGGTTACAACCCTGAGCCGGTGTCCTGCAGTCGCTTCATCGCCTAGAATCGACCGATGGACGAACTGCCTGCCTGCCCGAAGTGCAAATCGACGTACACCTACATGGACGGCGTTTTCTGCGTCTGCCCTGAGTGCGCCCATGAGTGGAACCCGCAGATCGCCCCGGCCGTTGCTGCCAACGCCGCCGCCCGCGACAGCACTGAAGCCGACAGTCAGCGATCCGCCCGAATCTACCGCGACGCCAACGGCGCCCAACTCCAGGACGGCGACAACGTCACCGTCATCAAAGACCTGAAGGTCAAAGGGGCCGCGTCGTCGGTCGTGAAGGTTGGCACGAAGGTCCGCAACATCCGCCTGGTCGACAGTGACCATGACATCGACTGCAAAATCGATGGCATCGGTGCGATGAAGCTCAAATCCGAATTCGTGAAAAAGTCCTGAGTCATGCCTTGCAAACCGTCGCCCGCAGCGTCGCCTGCGTGGTGGCGATGTACGCCTCGGTCGACCAGCCGCAGGTTTTGGTCAGCAGTTCCCAGTGATGGACGGACAGCAGGCTCCAGAAGAAGTCGGCGGCGGTTTTGATCGTCCAATTGGCCGACAGTTTCCCCTCGCCGGCGATGCGCTCGATCGTCTCCTGACAGCCCGATCGCAGGGCCCGCATGCGGTCGTCCCACGCCGCGGCCGCGTCGGCATCGGTGTCGTATTCGGCCAATAGCGCCTTGGCCATGTTGTAGATGACTGGGAGATAGTTGCCCCAGAACGCGATGTACAGGTCCATCGCCGCCAGTCCCGTCGCGGCCGCCTTGTACGACGCCACGCGGCCGTCCAGGTCGCTTACCTGGTCGATGTGCCGCGTCGTGGCGATCAGCAGGTCCGCCCGATTGCGAAAGTGCAGGTAAACCGCCTGCCGCGACACCTTCGCCCGCTTGGCCACGTCCTGCATCCGCACGTCCTTCCCGCGCCGCTGCTCCATCAACGCCCACGCGGCCGACAGCAGCTTTTTTCGCGTTTCTGATTCTTCACTTGACATGGTGTAAACCTAAATCTATTGTTCATTTGAGTCAATTGACACCGTGTAAAGCGTGGCGGCTTATAGCTGACACCTAACAGCTAGCCGTCAGCCGTAAGCCGTAAGCCGTAAGCCGTAAGCCGTCAGCCGCTGCGAACCTCCTGAAACCCGAAAGGAAGTGCGTTATGACCGAGCCCAAACCCTTCGCCGTGATCGCCGCGTTGCTCGCCGCCTTGGGCTGCGGGCTGATGGGCGGGGTGTTCTTCGCCTTTTCCACGTTCGTCATGGCCGGCCTCGCCCGGTTGCCGGCGATCGACAGCCTTCACGCGATGCAGTCGATCAACCAGATGGCCGGCCGCACGCTGTTCGGGGCGCTGTTCGTCGTCACGCCGCTCGCGTGCATCGCGTCG
Organism: Phycisphaerales bacterium; assembly: GCA_028288875.1. Classification (GTDB taxonomy): domain Bacteria; phylum Planctomycetota; class Phycisphaerae; order Tepidisphaerales; family Tepidisphaeraceae; genus RYN-431. Next base: position 6,130 of record JAQGHK010000144.1, read on the forward strand.
ATCGTCGCCGGCTGGGGCCTGCGGCACGAGGCCGTCGGCAAGTTCATCCTCGCCGGCGGGGCGACCTACCTGCTCTTCGGCCTGCTGCTGACGATCGCCCTCAACATCCCGCTGAACAACCAGCTCGACGCCGTCCCCGCGGTAGGGGCCGACTACCCCACCGAG
>JAQGHK010000160.1 GCA_028288875.1 Phycisphaerales bacterium
TCTCGCAATGCGCCACACACGACTGATGGTCATGATTCCGCTTCTGGCCTTGGGTGTTTACGGCTTGACGGGAACGACCGCCTCGGCCGGCCCGCGCCCGCCGAAGCCCGTGCCGCCGACGACCAAGCCCGTTCCGACAACAGCCCCGCACACGCCGCCGGCCACGCACCCGGCTCCGCCCGCCGCGGGGCCCGCTGTGCCGCCGCCGCATCCGTCCACCCGGCCGACGCCAGCGCCGCATCATCCGCACCTGCCGCCGCCACCCGTCGATGACGAGGGCGATCAGGTCAGCCAGTAACGATTTCCCTGGCCCGCCCGTGGCGAAAGCTGCGGGCGGTGTCTTGGCCCGAACCGGGGCTGGTCTTGAGGTATTGCTTCTTCACGGGGTGGCCGATGATCGAGACGAAGTTCGTCAGCTACGAAGACGAAAGCGACCTGCAGGCTCTGGCCGAGCAGGGCTGGATGATCTACGCGGTCGTCGGGCTGTCGGGCCTGAGTGCGGTCTATCTTCGCCGATTTGTGCCGGCCATGTAGCGTGCCCGAAGAAGTGGTGCGACCGGATCCGGGCTTTGATTATTGGAAGTAGCTGGCCGGACACTTCATCTCCCGCGCCATTTCTTTCGCCAACTCGTCGCCGATCTGTTTCTGCACCTCGGGCGGCGTGTCCTCCATCGCTTTGGCCATCAGCGCCCGAATCGCCGTGGGTTGGTCAAACCGGTTGGGTGAGACCGCGCCGCGAACGTACGCCGCGGTGCACAGCAGGTACAAGCCCGCGACCAGGCACGTGGAGGTGAGGATGAATCGAAGGCTGGGCATGGCGTTTTTGAGAAGCTGCTGCGCACGGCCCGACTTCCCCTTATCGATCCATTCGCACCGACGCTTAACCGGCTCGCGCTGGCCAAACCCCCGGCAATTTCCCTTAGCGGTACCTTGCGGCGCAGCGAAATCTTATTCGTCTCCCGGCCAAGCCTTGTTGATCATTCCCGGCGTTTCACGCTAGTCTGGCGGTGACCAAGTCCACGCATCGTATTGATTGAAGGAGCCTTGAGATGTTGAAAATGAGTGCCTGGCGATTCATCGTCGCCGCAGTAGTTGTATGCGCGCTGCTGCCGACCCGAAGCCTCGCCTGGAACTTCGTTGGCCATGAGGTGATCGCCCGGATCGCCTGGGATCAGCTGACGCCGGACGCGAAGCAGCAGATTCGCCTGATCATCCGCCAGCATCCGGCGTGGAACGCCGACCTACTCAAGCACATGCCGGATGATTTTGGTGATCAGGACCTGTACGCCTTCCTCGTTGCGGCGTCGTGGCCGGACGTCATCCGCGCGGAGCGCAATCCGTGGCACGCCCTGCACCGGCCGACGTGGCACTACATCAACATTCCGTACATCGTCGACGGCACGAACCGCGCCGCCCTCAAAGGCGCCGACCGCGCCCCGACCGATTGGACGCCCGGCACGGAGCCGGACAACCTGGTGCAGGCCCTGCAGAAATGCGAGAAAGACCTCCGCGACCCGAACCTGTCCGGCCCCGACAAGGCGATCGCGCTCTCCTGGTTCATCCACCTGGCCGGCGACGCGCATCAGCCGCTGCACGCCAACACGCTGTTCAGTGATCGCTTCCTGAGCGGCGATAAGGGCGGCAACGGTTCGGTCGTGATGTCACCCGTGCTGACGACGCAGCCATCGCTGGTGTCGAACGAAGATCTGGCCGCGTCGATCGAAGCCGACAACCTGCTGCGGACCGGCGTCGGTCTCGCCCCGAATCCCAGCGCCGCCACGCGCTCCGCCACCAGCCCCGCGACGCTCCCATCCGAAGGCCCGATCAACCTCCATAGCTACTGGGACAACGTCTTCGGCCGATTCGGGGCACCGCGCGTGCTGGACGCGCTGCAGGGCGAGATCACGGCGGAGTATCCGCCGTCGTCGCTCAAGTCACAGGCGGCGAACCTGCAGTACGCCACGTGGGCCGACGAGTCGAATGACTACGCCGTCCGCGACGTCCGCCGCAACGGCACGCTTGCGACGGCCAATGGCGACGACCTGAAGAAGCCCAATCCGCCTGCCCTTCCACCGCTGCCGGCCGACTACCTCGCCCGGGCGCAGGAAGTCTGCCGCCTTCGTTCGGCGACAGCGGGTTACCGCATCGCCAATGACCTCAACGCCATTTTCGGCGCGGCGAAATAACCGAGGGCGACTAAACAGGTCGTGCGTAAAGCTCCAGCGGCAGCCCGTCCGGGTCGGCGAAGAACGTGAACGGTTGGCCCGTCAGTTGGTCGATCCGGATCGGCTCTACCGCCACCCCGGCAGCTACGAGCGTCGCCGCGGCGGCCGGCACATCGGCTATGGCGAACGCCAGGTGCCGAAGGCCGCGAGCTTCCGGGTAGTTCGGCCGCGGCGGGGCGTCGGGGAACGTGAACAGCTCGATCTGCCCACCGTCCGGCAAGGCCAAGTCCAGCTTGTACGAGTTCCGCTCGGCGCGATACGTCTCGGCGATCACGCGAAGGCCCAGCGTCTCGACGTAGAACGCCTTGGACCGCGCATAGTCCGAACAGATCACAGCCACGTGGTGCAGGCCAAGCAGATTCAACATGGCCGAATCATACGGCCGTCGCGTCACTTAGCCGCCGGCGAAGCCTTCAGGTGTTCATGGATGGCGTCGGCCAGCGTTTCGCCAATCAGGTGGTAGCCGAACTCATTCGGGTGCAGCCCGTAATCGCCGTAGCCGGCGGGGCCGGCGGTGTTTTCCGGCGGCTTGTTGTTCCAGCCGCGCACGCTGCCGTCTGGAAGAATGAAGTCGGCATACAGGTCCACAAAATAGACCTTCTTGCCGGACTTCTGAAGCTCCGGCACGTAAGTGTCTTTGATCCACTTGTTGAACAGGATCACCCAGTGGTTTACGCCGTTTTCCTGCTTCTCGCTGACGCCGTCTTCTTTGCCCCACTTTTCGCGATTCTGTTTATTCGCGCCGGTGAGCTGATCGCTGATCAGGCCATTCGCGTAGGGAATGCAGCCGGCGACCAGGATTGTTGAATCCGGCAGATTGGTCGTCAGGGTTTCGACCAGTTTTGTCTGCCGCTCCTGCAGCGTTTTGATGATCTTGTCGGACCGGCCGCTCATCGGGCTGGTTTTGTCGTTGCCGATGAACTGATTGATGTCATTGATGCCGGCCATCACGGTGATGATCTGCGGGTGGATCGCCTCGCGACCCGTATCGTGTTCGCCCTTGAGCCAGTAGCCGCCGTGGGCACCGTCGTCTGTGGTGGTGACACCCAGAAGGTTGTCCGAAAGTTGATCGATGCGCCAGCCGCCATGGCCTTCATGGGCTTGGTGGCCTTCGTCGAGCGCCTTATCTATCTGCGTGCCAACGGTAGTCACCGTCAGCCCGTACTTCGTGGTGAGTTTTTCGACCAGGGGCTTGCGATACCCACCCGGCGTGGTGCCGGCCGTGATGGAATCGCCGAGCGGCATCACGCTGATCGCCGTCTCCGCCTGTGCCAAGCCCGCTACCACCAAAACCGCTCCGACCACCGCGTATGCAAATCGCTTCATCTGATTCCTCCGCGACACTGCCGGCGTTGCACCGGCCGATTAATAAGTCGCCGGCAGCGTCGCCCATCCCGCCGCGACAATCAACCGCCCGATTCGGCGCCAATCGCATCGCATTTTGTGCACGGCCGGGGACCGAATCGCTAAGGGAGTGGGGAATAGGTGTCCAGTCGTGTTATGGCCGATTGGTCGGATCGCCGCCGCTTGTGCCGCCGCCGGTGCCGGTGTTCGTCGCACCGCCGCCCGGGCTGCCGGTGCTTTCATTCGTCGTCGCCGACCGTCCACCACCGCTAGTGGCATGCGACCCGGTCGCGCCGACCCCGGCGGGGGATGGGGCGGGATTCTGCGTCGTGGTAGCAGCCGGTTTGCTGTCGTCACAGCCGATGACGAAGCTCGCGGAAACGATCAGGCAGGCAAGGTGGTGTCGCATGTTATTCCTCATTCATACGGAACGTCCGTCGGGGCACACAGCCCTGAAGATGATTAGAAAATCGTATGCACCGCCGATGCCGGGCTCTCTTCGAAAATGAAATTCATCCGCGCGGACATGGAATCGGCCTCTGCCGGTTCCGACCGCGCCAGCGTCAGCCTCAGGCATCGGATCACCAATTCCTTGTTCGCGCCAATTTACTTTCACGTTTGGGCGACAACTGTAGTTAGCGGCATGAGTTGTGGCGATTTTTTACGTGCGCCGACGCGCCGTAGATTGCCCCGTTTGCCGCGCGACTTCCGCATGGCCATCAGGAGGAAGAGCACATGCTGGAACACGCGTTCCAGTCCCATTTGATAGCTTTGCAATCGAACCAGCCGCGAGCCGTGGTTGCCCACATCGTTCGCGACGGCCATGCCAACCGGGACGCGCTCGCGCCGATCGTGCGCCGGGTCTGCGGCCCGTCTGTGGAATGGGCCCCTCAATTGCAGGTCTTTAAGTTGCAGGTCGTTGAGTAGCTCCGTTTCGGTGTCGCCCGCGCGCATCAACCGCCATTGCAGCCGGGCAAGCTGGTCCACCAGCAGCCAGGCCGACACATTGCGAGGCCGCCATTGCGCCACCATCGCATCGCGCAACTGCTCGAAGGCTTCACGCTCGTCCTCATGCACGACGATGTGCCGGGCTCGGAGCCCGTGACGCCAAGCGTTCGTGACGCCAAGCGTTGGTGACGCGTTTGGATGGCGGGCCGCATTGAAGTGATGCCTGCTGCATCGCCAGCGATGAGATGGATAGCGATGAAATCCCTTGCATAGGACCTCCGCGAAAGAGCCACCCTGCGAGCGAGGCGGGAGCAAAGAAAGCTCCCAGATTCCGCCGCCGCGACGGGCACAATCCACGATACCGTCTGGGGCGGCCGTGTCAGTTATAAAGTAATAAATAGGGCCGAAATTTTGGCCTTTGAAACGTTTGTTGCGCTGTTAAAATTGGTGCTTCGGTTTGGCTCTCCGGCCGAGATTCACGATGTCGTAGAATGGCGGTTGTTCCCGTCGCCGCGGGAACTTAAGTGGGGGCGGGGCGACCTCATCCTAAAGCGGATTTTACTTCCGACTACAAAAGTGGCCGACCGCCCGTGCCGCGGTTGATCGGGTTGATCGCCGATCGCCGACCAAGGCTCCTGGCGTCGCCGGTCATCGGGCGGAGCGGGGTGAGGTTAGCCCCTAACGCCCCCTCCCGAGCAGATCCCATTCGCTCCCGGGCTGCCCGACCGTTCACAATTCCAAAATTCAATTTGACGCAGGCCTAATGCGCGGTAGACTAGGTAAACGTTTACCTAAGCGGCGGGCTTTGGTAATGGCACATCTTAGTTCGAGCGGAGGAATGGCGATGGATCGAAAAATATCGGCGGCGGTGTTCTCGGTGGCGGCTACCGTGATGGCAATGACGTCTGCAGCGCAGGCGGCCACGGTTTTCGGCAATTTCACGGGCGGAGCGACCAGCAGCTTTGGCACCCTGACCAACAGCGGCGTGACCCCAAACGCCTTTTCCGCGCCCACCACGGGCGATATCGTCCTGCCCGCCTCGGGCGGGTTGAACACCAATGTCCTTCACATCACCGCCTCGGGCTATAACGGCGGTCTCGGCAGCGGTACGGATGTCGGCTTTGATTTCGCCGCCACGGGCAACACGGCGGCCTTCCAGGCGAATACGCAGATCGAGTTCGATTGGGAAGTCGTCCCGTCCGCAGCACCGGCCGGCTATTCGCAATTGTACCAGTTTGTGCTCAACGCCCCTGGCGCGGGCTTCGTCGGTTTCGGCGGCTCCAGTGGGTCCACCAGCGCCCTGGCCACCGCCACGGGCACGGTGCAGCAATTCCCGCCGTTCTCCGGGCAGGTGAATCACGTCGTCATTAATTACGCCGCGTTCAAGGCGGCCGTCACCGGCACCGGCTACATTCAGTTCGGCATCACCACGAACAATGGCGGCGGCGCACCGGCCGACTTCTACTTCGATAACTTTACCCTCTCGACCGTTCCCGAGCCCGCCTCACTAGGCCTGCTTGGCTTGGCCGCGGGCGGGCTGATGCGGCGCCGTCGCGCCTGAACACTGCTCTCGTTCAACCCCAAGCAAACCGCCGCCGGCGATCCTCATCGGACCGCCGGCGGCGTTGCGTTGTGCGGCCACCGTCAAGCGTCACACCTCACCTGCTCCATCAGGAAACGCCTGATCTCGTCCCGCTGCAACGGCGACCTGACCGCCGTCTGAACTTCACGTTTCTCCCAACCAAACACGGCCGCCGTTGTCTAAATGGTGTCCACGGCGCATGTCGCGACGTGATGTTCAATGGAGTGACTATGCGAGGCGTTGCACGAGCGTTGGTTCTGTTCCTGGTCGGCGGCATGCTGCTGACCGCCGGCTGTCATACGACCAAAGTTTACAAGGACGACGACCACCACGACCGCTGGCGTGATCACGACCGCGACCACGACCGCGGCCATGACCACGATCGCCACGATTGGCATGACGACGATCGTCACCGCTGAGAATAGCGCCGGCACACCACGGCAGCGCCACCACGGTCAGTGCCGACCCGGCTAACGCGAATGTGAGCAGGCCCACTCGGAAGACCAGGCCCCGCGACAATCGTCGTCAGACGCGCTGGCGGCGTCGTCCGCCGAAGCAGGCCATGACGGCGAGTATGCCGCCGAGTGCAGGTTCCGGCACGGAGCCGGCGATGCCGAGGGAGTAGTCGCCCGTCCCGCCATTGGGGCCGGTCGGCGGCGTGGTGGGGAAGAAATAGAACTGCGAGTACGTGAAAGAATTGCCGTTGCGCAGCGGCGACCCGGTGCCATTGCCCAGGTTCGAATCGCGCAGGTAAAGCTGTCCCGAGGTGTCATTCGTATTGGGCACCAGCGTCAGCCAGTAGCTGCCCGGCGATAGATCGAATGGCGCCGTGAGGTCTGCCTGCAGGCGAAACAAATTGAATGAATTGGTGCTCGCCCCCTGATAAACCAGCGTGGCCGGCACGGTGCCGCCGGCGACCAGCGTGCCGAGATTGTTCTCGCTCATTCCGGTTCGGATTTCGTATGAAGCGCTTTGCACCGCTTCATTCGATGGCACATCGCCACCCAGGTTGGCGAACAGGCTGGTGACGTGCCAGCCGGGCGTGGCGACCTGAAAGTCGTCATAGACGCGGTAGGTGAAGTGCCGGGTGGATGTGGTGTTGTTTTGATTGGCCGCACCGCCCGGGAAGCGAGGGTCGCCGCCGTAGAAAAGCGTCGCTGCCCCGGCCCAAGACACGGCCGCACCCATGACCACGCCCACTGCCGCCCACACCATGCTGCTTCGTTTCACGTCTGATCCTTCCGCCCGTTCCATTCGATGACAGGATCAAACTGATGAATCCGATCTCGCTGCCCGGCAATACAAATGTGACTGCGGGCCAACGGAAGTCAAGCGAGAGCGTGTTCAGCCCGCATTCATGCAGCCATCCAAAATTTCGGCCGCGAGCAGTGCCCATTGCATCGAGGTTTTCGACAAAGCGTACGGTCTTTACAGGAATAGCCACCGCATGGAATCTCGCGTAGGCCCCACGGCGAGGAGAAAAGCCAGGCTGCCGATGAGGGCGACCGGCTTCTGCGTCTTGATCATTTTCCAAATCATGTGAGCCGTTTATGTACCCGCTGGATGGCCCCGTGCCGGGTGGCAAGGACAAGTATTCTTGTCCTTGCGGAGGCTACGCAATCGCATCGACTTCAAAACAAGGATAAGAGTATTTATCCTTGCCACCCGCCGATGAAACTCAAAGTTCGAGCGTTCACGACCGCAATAGAACTGTTTATCGTGGTAAGCGCGTTGTGGATTGGTATCACGCTGCCGATCCGACCCAGCGGCCCGTACGCGTGGCTCCAGTGGGTAACATATTGCCTCGCGATGGCGGCCGTTGCGGCATGCGTTCCGCTTTGCACTCGTCTTCGGATGAAGGGGGCGGAATGGTACTTGACGAGGGAGGCACTACTTCTCCGAAGCACCTCAACAGGACGGACTGTCGAAACAATTGCATTTAGCGACGTCACACGATGCATCTGCCGCCGGTTCGTTCCATTTGTCGGCCGAACGTGGGAGGTTCGTTTGAGAACGAACCAAATACCGTCGGACCCGCCGGTGCTATTTTCCATCTTCGGTCTCAAGATCACGCACAGCCCGGGTCAACGTCGAACGTGCGTAGTTCGATGCTTATCGAATGAGGATAAAGATGCGCTCGCGGCGGCGTGCAATTTGCTGGTGTCAGTGGCGTAGGGTGAGCACTCCCCATCGCCCGGGAAATGGTTGGCCGCGTCCACCCTACGAAACTAAAGGGCACCGAGGGCACCACTTAGACGATGGATGAACGCTTCTAAATCGTCAAAAGTGAAAAATTCAGCTTCCGCGTAAATGTTTTGCCGAAATTTATGAAGCTGGTTCGGCGATATTTTATGTGCGAGCCCCGCAATCACAATGAAACGAATTTGATGAACCTGATCGGGTGTAAGCCCAAGTTCATTGATAACGGCTAGCCGGTGATCCGCTATGACAGTCCGCCAGTCGCGGACTTGGTCAAATCCGGCCTGGACATCAGCAGAGAGGCCACCATTGGCCTTCGTGAGGCGGGTAGTCGGCTTTTCGATTTCGATGAATATCAGCGATTTAGACGCCGACAGTATTGCGAAATCAGCCTTGTAGCGTGTCAGAATCGACGGCTTGTGGATGATCTGCACCGGCGACAAAAAACTCCAAAAGAGTGGATGATTCTCGAGAAAGACTTGGACAATTTCCTCAGAAGGTGAGGAGTTGATTAGCGTGTGGTAGTCTGAGGCTAGCGCATTGATCGCGCGATTTTGATAGAGCGGGACGCCATTGAGTAAAGTCCCAGTGTGGTTTATCGAACCGTCGTCTCGAAAATAAGCGGGCAATCCTTCCTTCAGATACTTCGTGGTCATTGTCGTTTTTCCGCAGGCACACTGCCACTGATCAGCTAATGAATATAGCCACTGGCGAGTTGGGCTAAGATCGGGTGGCTGTTCAGCCGGATTAGCTAGAGAAACTAACTGTGAAGTCATTCCGCACGCTAAGCACTTGATCGCTACCCCTAATTCTTTCATTGCGCCGACGCGACTTCTCCGCGCCTGAAGTTCCGCTTCCGTTAAAGGCATCGATTTGACAAACGCATAGGCAAAATGGCCAAGCAGATTACTCTCGCCCTCTTTTTCCAATCTGAGTGTTACAACGCACGGCTGCTCAATTGTCATCGGCGGAAGCGGCAAAACGAGAACGTTTCGCGTTTTGAGACCTTCCGCGTTTTTTAGAGTTGTCAACGTAACAAATTGAGAGCGAGGAGAACTGCCGCCGGCGGCAGCAACTTCAGTCGGCTCGGCATGACCGAAATTTGATTCGGCAACTACGCTCGGCGTTTCATGTAACGAAGCGATTAGCTTCGCCCCGACCAACGCGCTGAAGGCGGCCTCGGTTCCCGAAACAACGATCCGTGTGCTGCTCAGGTTTAGCGGGAAGATGGTTGAGGGGAAAATCGGGGATAGGCCAATTAGGTCGAAGCTCGCCGCGTTTGCGTGGTGGGTTGCTTGCTGGACCGTTCCGAGAAAATGAATTTCATCAAGCACTCCATCTCCAAGTCTAAATCGCGTCCACCTGGCTTGCCAAATTCTTAAACGTCGTCGTCTTGTTATCCCACGTCAGCTTCACCGTGCCCGTCGGGCCGTTGCGTTGTTTGGCGATGATGATTTCGGCGATGTTGTCGGGGATGAAGTCGGGCTCGGTTTGGCGGTAGTAGTCTTCGCGGTGCAGGAGGGCGATGACGTCGGCGTCCTGCTCGATGCTGCCGGATTCACGCAGGTCGGACATGCGGGGGCGGTGGCCGTCGCGGCCTTCGCTGCCGCGGTTGAGCTGACTGAGGGCGATCACCGGCACGTACAGCTCGCGCGCGACGGCCTTGATGCTGCGGCTGATGTCGCTGATCTGCTGCTGACGGCTTTCGACGCCGGGGTTATCCATCAACTGCATGTAGTCGATCATGATGCACTTGATGTCATGCTGCAGCTTGAGCCGGCGGGCCTTGGCGCGGAGTTCCATGATCGTCAGGCCGGCCGAGTCGTCCACCCACATCGGGGCTTTGGCGAGTTCGCCGACGACATTGGCCAGATGGGCGTATTCGTGCGACTGGAGCAGGCCCTTTCGCAGCTTATGCGCATCGATATTGCCG
>JAQGHK010000183.1 GCA_028288875.1 Phycisphaerales bacterium
AACGGCGAATTCGTCGCCGGCGTTCGCTACAAGGCCTGGGCGCCGCCGAGCGCGTTGCATCCGACGATTCCGATCCATTCGCCGCTGGTGTTTGATCTGCTGGATACGTGGAACAGCCGCAGCATCGGCGGTTGCACGTACCACGTCGTCCACCCGGGGGGCCGCAGCTACGACACGTTCCCGGTCAATGCGTACGAGGCCGAGGGGCGTCGCATCAGCCGCTTCTATACGATCGGGCACACGCCGGGGCCGACGACGATTCGTGAGCCGGCGATCAACAAAGAGTTCCCGTTCACGCTGGACATGCGGCACGGGTGAAGAAGCTGACGGCTAGCGGCTAACAGCTAACAGCTAACAGCTGAAGACAAAGACGGGCCGAGTGCTTCTGTCTTTTAGCTGTTAGCCGTTAGCTGTCAGCTCTTTCGGAATTTGACCGAATCGCAGTCGATCGCAAGGATGCAAAGACTAATGACGCCCGAGACCGCCGAGCCTGTCGCCGCCGCCCGAGGATTCGCGCAGGCGTACGCGCCCGGCGATGAATTCGACGAGATGGTCGAGCCCGACGGCAGCCTGCGGCCGCAGTGGCGCATGTTCGTCAGCATGCTCGACGACATGGGCCCCGACGAGCTGCAGCGCCGTTGGATCGAGGCCAAGCGGCTGATCCACGACAACGGCATCACGCATAACGTCTACGGCGACGCCAACGGCCTTGATCGGCCATGGAATCTCGATGCGGTGCCGCTGCTGACCGAACAGGCGGCTTGGGAAAAATGGTCGGCCGCTCTCACCCAGCGCGGCGTGCTGCTGGATCGCCTCTTGGCCGACTTGTACGGCCCGCGCCGGACGATCGCTGAAGGGCTTCTGCCTGCGGAACTGGTCTACACCAGCCCGGCGTTCCTGCGGCCGTGTCACGCGATTGATGTGCCGGGGGCCCGTCGGCTGCACCTCTACGCCGCCGATTTTGTTCGCCAAGCGGGCGGCGGCTACGCGGTACTCAGCGACCGCACGCAGGCGCCGTTCGGGGCCGGTTATTCGCTGGAAAATCGCATCGTCCTCAGCCGCGTGCTGCCGAACGTGTTCCGCCAGTGCAACGTGCAGCGGCTCGCGCCGTTCTTCGTGGCGCTGCGCCAAACGCTATCGAATCTTGCACCATCGAACCGCGATAATCCGCGTGTCGTTTTGCTCACGCCCGGGCCGTACAGCGAAACGTATTTCGAGCACGCGTATCTCGCGCGCTACCTCGGTTACACGCTCGTTCAAGGTAACGACCTCACGGTGCGCGACGCCCGCGTCTACCTGAAAACCCTCGGCGGCCTGCAGCGGATCGACGTCATCTTCCGCCGCGTGGATGATGACTATTGCGACCCGCTCGAACTGCACGCCGGCAGCACCCTCGGCGTGCCCGGCCTGCTGCAAGCGGTGCGCGAGGGCAATGTGGCCATCGCCAATTCGCTCGGCAGCGGCGTGCTGCAGACGGCCGGCTTCATGCCGTATTTGCCGCGGCTGTGCCAGTTCCTGCTCGGCGAAGAGCTTCGCGCGCCGTCGGTGCAAACGTGGTGGTGCGGCGACGCCCGCGACCGCGCGTACGTTCTCGACAACCTGCCGAACCTGGTCATTAAATCCGCTTACCCAAGCCGCGGTGCCGATCCCACGTTCGCCGGCGAGCTGTCCAAAGAAGCGCTCGCCGAACTCGCCGAAACGATCCGCGTCCACCCCGGGCGGTTCGTGGCCCAGGAACAAGTCATGTCGGCCACAATGCCGGCGCTCGTCGATAGCCGCATTGAGCCGCGACGCTTCGTCACCCGCGCTTATCTTGCGGCCGAGGGCGACAGCTACACCGTCATGGCCGGCGGGCTGACGCGCGTCACGCAAACCGCCGAATCGTTCGTCGTCAGCCTTCAAAAGGGCGGCGGCAGCAAAGACGTTTGGGTGCAGAGCACTGGCCCCGTTTCGACCGTGACGCTGCTTACGCCGGCGACGGAAAAAGTATCGCTCAGCCGCGGCGGCGCCGATTTGCCCAGCCGCGTGGCTGATGATCTGTATTGGCTCGGCCGGTACGTGCAGCGATCGGAGGCGGCCGCACGACTCGCGCGGGCGGTGGTCAGCCGGGCGATCGATCAAGGCGGCGAAAGCGGCCGCACGCTCGCCGTGCTGACCGCCGCATTCGTCGGCCGGCAGGTGGAGAGCACCCCGCATGCCTGCGAACGCCCGCTGCTGGCGTGCCTGTTCGATCCGAAGTTCCCAGGCGGCCTGCGGCGCGATGTGAATGGCGCGTACAGCCTGGCCCGCCTGCTACGCGATCGAATCAGCGTCGACGCCTGGCGCATCCTGCAATCGATCGATAGCGACCTGGCCGAGTTCAAACCCGTCGCCGATGAGCCGCTGGCGGGCGTCGGCGAATTACTTAACGCGCTGATCGTCAATTTCGCCGCCTTTACCGGTCTGTCCACCGATTCAATGACGCGCGGGCTGGCCTACCGGTTCCTGGATACCGGCCAGCGCGTCGAGCGCGCCGTGACCACCGCCCACCTGCTGCGCGACACGATCATCACCGGCCAGGATAATGATTCCACGCTGCTGGAAGCCGTGCTGGAAATCGCTGACAGTTCGCTGACCTATCGCCGCCGCTACCTGACGCATCTGGAGGCGCACGCCGTCGTCGACCTGCTGCTGGCGGACGAAACCAATCCGCGATCGGTCGCGTTCCAGTTGGTCGCCATCGACGGGCACTTAGCCCAGCTGCCGCGCGACACCGGCCATCCGCACGGGCACCCGGATCGGCAATTGATGCTGAAATTGCGAACCGCAATTCAATTGGCTGACGTGGAAAATTGCTGCGGGGCCAAGCCGAGCGGGCCGCCCTTGGCGCAGTTGCTCACGGAAACGATTGAGCAGCTTGAAGCCGTTTCTGTGTCAGTCGCACAGACCTTTTTCGCCCACGCGAAGGCCGCCAGCGGGCTGCTGGGAACGGGGCCATTGCGATGAAATTCCGCGTCCGCCACACCACCGAATACGTCTACGGCGAGACCGTGCCGTTGTGCCACAACCTGGTGCACCTCTGCCCGCGCGATACCGAACGCCAACGGCTGCTCGAACACGAGCTGACGATCGAGCCCGCCCCAACCGCCGTGCGCACCGGGCTCGATTATTTTGATAATCCCGTCGCCTGGTTCAGCCTGCAGGAGCCGCACCGCGGCCTTTCCATCACGGCCACCAGCCTGGTCGATTCCACGGGTGAGACGGTCGACGTGCCGAGCTCGCCGGCGTGGGAAGACGTGGCCGAGGACATGGCTAACTCGGCCGACAATGAGGCGCGGGCGTACGTGTTCGAATCGCCGTATGTGCCGACCTCGCCCAAGCTGGCCGACTACGCCATTGATAGTTTCACGCCCGGCCGTCCGCTGGCGGAGTCGGCCGTGGAGTTGATGCGGCGTATTTTCAAAGAGTTCAAATTCGTGAGCGGCGTGACCGACGTCGGAACGCCGGTGCTGGACGTGCTACGCGATCGCCGCGGCGTCTGCCAGGATTTCTCGCATCTGATCATCGGCTGCCTTCGCTCCATCGGCCTGCCCGCGCGGTACGTCAGCGGCTATCTGCTCACCAAGCCGCCGCCCGGTAAGCCGCGTCTGATCGGGGCCGACGCCAGCCACGCCTGGGCCAGCGTCTACGTGCCCGGCCACGGCTGGCTGGACCTGGACCCGACGAATAACTGCATCCCCAGCGACAAGCACGTCACCCTCGGCTGGGCCCGCGACTACGGCGACATCGGCCCCGTCCGCGGCGTCATCGTCGGCGGGCACCAGCACTCGCTGAAGGTGGCGGTGGATGTCATTCCGGTTGAAGAAGAGGAAGAAGCGCCCGAAGAAGACGAAGATTGATCACGATCTTGTAGGGGCGACATATATGTCGCCC
>JAQGHK010000604.1 GCA_028288875.1 Phycisphaerales bacterium
CGTGTCCGCCGCGGCGGCAACAGCGGTTCGACCAACGCCCAGGCCCAGTCGTCCAATTCGTACCTGTGCATCCGTGCACCTCCGATCCCTGACTCTACCCATCAACGGCCTGCGAGACCGAACCTAGGGTGAGGGCTTCTCTTCGAATCGCGCGTTAGATCAACGGCAGCAGACCCTCTCGCTAACCCTCTCCCGGGGTACCGGGAGAGGGGATAAGCGTGAGAGCGGCCTTTACGCCTTTGTCTTTGATGGCGATCACATCGGCGATGACGGCCTCTGTCAGGCCCGGCAGGCGGGCGAGGTCTTCGCCCCAGAGGGATTCGTCGGCCAGGATCGCGGGGACGGTCTTTTTGATGTCGCCGAGCGCCCAGGCGGCGCGGAGGGCGGCGATGGCCTTCGCGTCGTCCTGCACTTCGTGGGCGCGAAGCAGCGTGCCTTCGTAGAAGACGATCAGTGAGGCGAGCGAGAAGACGATGCGCTTCGGCAGGGCGCTCTTGCGGGTGATGTAATCGTTCAGCGAGCCGACGAGCCGCGCTTTGAACTTGCTGGTGCTGTTCATCGCGATGGCCAGCAGGCGGTGCTCGACGAACGGGTTGGCGAAGCGCTCCAGCACGGCGGCGGCGAAGGCTTCCAATTCTTCTTTCGGCTGATCCAGCGTCGGCACGATTTCTTCCAGCAGGCCGTCGCGGACAAAATCGCGGAAGGTTGAGTCTTCCATCGCCTGCCGCACCGTGTCATGCCCGGCCAGGAACGCGGCCAGCACCAGCATGGTGTGCGCGCCGTTGAGCAGGCGAACCTTCCGCGTGCGGTACGGGGCGGCGTTGTCGGTCCAGATGACATTCAGGCCGGCACGGTCCAATGGCAGTTCATCGGCCACCGACTTCGGCCCTTCGACCACCAGCGCGTGGTACGGCTCGGCGGCGTTAAGCAGTTCGTCCTTGTAGCCCAGCTTCGCGTCGATGGCGGCGGTGTCGGCCGGCTTGCCGGTGACGATGCGGTCGACCAGCGTGTTGCAGAAAATGCAGGCGGTCTGAACCCACGATTTGAAGTCGACAGGAAGATCCCACGCATTGGCCGTCTGCAGGACGAGCCGGCGGAGCGTGTCGCCGTTGGCTTCGATGAGTTCGCACGGCAGGACGATCCAGCCTTTTTTGATGTCGCCGTCGGTGACTTTGAAACGCTCCAGCAGCAGCCGCGTGAGCTTGGCGGGGAAGGACTTGGGCGGGACGGCGTCCAACGCATCATCCGGATCAACGGCGATGCCGGCCTCGGTGGTGTTGCTGACGACGAAGCGGATGTTCGGGTCGCGCGCGATCGTCAGCAGGGTGTCCCATTGCGTGATGGGATCAATGCCGCGGGTGATGCACTGGATGACGCGCGATTCGTCCACCGGCTTGCGGTCGCGCAGGCCGCGCGTGAGCAGGGTGTAGAGGCCGTTCTGGTGGTTGAATTGTTCGATGCTCTTGCCGCCGCGCGGCTTCACGACGACGACGCCGCCGTTGAAGAGATTGCGCCCGTTGAGTTCGTCGATCATCCAGTCGACGAAGGCGCGAAGGAAGACGCCTTCACCGAACTGAAGCACGCGCTCTGTGGGAGCGGGCGGGGCGCCGATGTGGCTGCGGGTGAGGGGCGGCAAGGTTGCGGTCGTCATGGCGGCGGTCTTACTCCCTCGCCCGGTATGGCCGGGAGAGGGTTGGGGTGAGGGCTTCGTCTTTTCTGCAAAGCAGATGAGGCGTTGGCCGACTCACGGTTTCGAACGGGCGAAGCAACAACGCTGGCGATAGCACATCGTCGCCGGCCCTCACCCTAACCCTCTCCCGGCCATACCGGGAGAGGGAGCAAGACCGCCGCTCACGCGAGCGCGGCTGGCTGACACCTTGATACTCTTCTACAACGTCACGCCATCTTTCCAGATGGCGATTTCGCGGTAGCCGTGCTGTTCATTTTTCGTGTGTGCGCGACCGCTGGCGATGGCCAGCACGTGGTCGACCAATTCGTCGGCGAGCGCGTCCATTTCTTTGCCATCGAGCAATTGGCCGGCGTTGAAGTCGATCCATTGGGGCTTGCGGCGGAAGAGGTCGCTGTTCGTACTGATCTTCACTGTCGGGGCGGGGAAGCCCATTGGCGTGCCACGGCCCGTCGTGAACAGCAGGGTGTGCGCGCCGGCCACCGTCATGGCGGTGCAGCTGACGCCATCATTGCCGGGGGCGTTGACGAGCGCGAGCCCGCCGAGGCCTGCTTTCGCGGGTTCGCCATATTGCAGGACCTGCTTCACGGGGGCGCGGCCGCCTTTTTGGACGCAGCCGAGACTCTTCTCCGCCAGCGTGCTGATGCCGCCGGCCTTGTTGCCGGGGCTGGGGTTTTCGTCGATCGGTTCGTCGTATTTCTGGAAATAGCCGCGGAAGGAATTGACCAGGCCGATGATGCGGTTGAACGCGCTCTCGTCGGCGGCGCGTTCCAGCAGCACCTTTTCAGCGCCGAACATTTCGGGCACTTCACTCAGTAGCACCGTGCCGCCGCCGCGCGTCAGCCGGTCGGCCACGCGGCCGACGAGCGGGTTGCCGGTGATGCCGCTGAAGCCGTCGCTGCCGCCGCATTTCATGCCGACGATCAGCTCGGCCGCGTCGATCGGCTCGCGCTTGAACTGCTTGGCGTACTCGGCCAACTCGCGAACCGCGGCGACGCCTTCTTCGATTTCGTCGCTGACGTCCTGCGCGTTGAAGTAGCGAATCCGCTCGCCCATCTGCGGGCCGAGCGTGGCGAGGAAATCCTTCATCTGGTTGTTCTCACAACCGAGGCCGAGGATGAGGACGGCGGCGGCATTCGGGTGATTGACGAGGCCCGCCAGCACCTTCTGCGTGTGCTGTAGATCGTCGCCGAGCTGGCTGCAGCCGAAGGGGTGGGGGAAGGCGTAGACGCCGTCAATGCCCCCGTTTCGCTCACTGCCCAAAAATTCTTTGTTCGCGGCGGCGGCGATGCGCTCGCTGGCGTGGTTCACGCAGCCGACGGTGTTGACGATCCAGATTTCGTTCCGGGTGGCGGCACGGCCGTCGGGGCGGCGGTAGCCGTCGAAGGTTTTTCGTGAAGGCGATGACGCAAGCGACGCTTCGGGCGTTTCTGTTTCGCGAGGCTTCACCGTGTCGGCGTAATTCAGATCGTCGAACTTCTGCGCGAGGGCGCTTTTGAGGTTGTGCGAGTGGATGTGGCTGCCGGCAGCGATCTCGGTGGAGGCGACGCCGATGGGGTAGCCGTACTTGGTGACGGGCTCGCCGGTGTGGATGGCGCGCTCGGCGATCTTGTGGCCGGCGGGAATATCGACGGCGGCGACCACGCCATTGACGGCGGTGCCGGCGGCGATCGGTTCCAGCGCGATCAGGACGTTGTCGGACGGGTCGATTTTGAGAAAGCGTGCCATAAGTTCTCCGCCGTAGCTGCGACGCCTGCGTCGCCTTTTCGCAAGACTTCAATCACCAGTGCAAGGCGACGCAGGCGTCGCAGCTACGTCAAAACTCCACGATCGCCTTCAGCACATTCGCTTCCGGCTTCTGCCAGCTCGGCAGGATGTTGACGAAATCCGCGGCGCTGGTGCGGTGCGTGATCCATGGCGTGGTGTCGATCACGCCGTCTTCGATCAGTTTAATGATACGCGTGAAATCGCCCGGCAGAGCGTTGCGGCTGCCCATGAGGGTGACTTCACGGCGGTGAAAATTCGGGTCATTGAACGTCACATCGCCGACGAACAGGCCGACGTACACCACGCGGCCGCCGGGGGCGATGCGATCGAAACAGGCCATCATCGAACCGGGGTTGCCGGTGGCGTCGATGACGCAGGTGGGTAATTCACCGTTTTGGCCATCGCTGTTCGGCAAGGCCATCAGAGCGGCGACGACGTCATTGCGGGCATCGATCGTCGTAGCGACTTTCATCTGCTGTCGGCAGAAGGCCAATCGCGAATCCGATACGTCCGCTACGATCGGCACGCCGCCGGCGGCCTGGACGAACGGGATCACGCTCAGGCCGATCGGCCCGGCGCCCAGAATCAGCACGCATTCGCCTTTTTCGACCGCCGCCCGGGCAACCGCGTGGCAGCCGATGGCGAGGGTTTCGACGAGGGCCAACTGATCGAGCGTCAGCTTGTCGCTTTTGTGCAGCTTCCGGGCGGGGAGGATGAATTCTTCGCGCATGCCGCCGTCGGCGTGGACGCCGAGGCATTGCAGCGTGGTGCAGCAATTCCCCTTGCCGCGCCGGCAGGCGATGCAGGTGCCGCAGTTCATGTACGGCTCGACGGAGCACTTATCGCCGGGCTTGAGCTTGCTCGCGGGATCGTTGACGGCGACTACTTCCACGCCCAATTCATGGCCGAGGATGCGCGGGTAATTGAAGAACGGCTGCCGGCCGGCGATGGCGTGCCAGTCGGTGCCGCAGATGCCGACGCGCTTGGTGCGAACGCGCGCGTAGCCGACTGGCAGATCGCCGGGGGCCGGCAGATCGGCGGCGAAGCGGAAGGCGTTGGGTTGATCGAGGACGATGCCGTTCATAGTTGCTCCGTCTGTCCCCTCTCCCGGTATTGCCGGGAGCACGCGCAGCGTGGCGGGTTTAGGGTGAGGGCTTCGACCGGCCGGGTGAAGATCGCCGGCGGGGCGAACTGCTCACGTTCGTTCGAACGGCGAATGGCTTTGGCTTCGGTAGTGCACATGGTCGTCGGCCCTCACCCCAATCCCGCCGCGCCGCGCGTGCTCCCGGCAATACCGGGCGAGGGGATAAGACCCGGCGACGGGACGATGCGATAGGATTCGATCGCCGTCGCTGCCCACAAGCGTTCCTGTTCCGCTTCACTCAGCGATGCCGTCCACGTCATCACCGTATCCACCCAGCGGCCGTACTCCGTCGCCACCGTGCTCACCGGCCAATCGCTCCCAAACATCAGGCGATTCGGCCCGAAGGCGTCGATCGTGGCGTCGAAGTACGGCTGCAGCGTGCTCGGCGACCAGGTTTTCCAATCCGCCTCGGTCACCATGCCGCTGATTTTGCAGAACACGTTCGGTCGTTCTGCCAGGCGGCGGATGTCGCCGGCCCAAGGCTCGTAGCCGCCGTCTTCAATGCGCGGCTTGGCGAGGTGATCCAGCACGAACACCTGCTGCGGATGCCGGTCGACCAATTCGACGGCCTCGGGAATCTGCCGAGCGAAAATCAGAAGGTCGTAGGCGATGTTGAAGTGCTTGAGGTGGGCGATGCCGCGGTTGAATTCGTCGCCGCGCATACACCCTTCGGGCTGGCCTTGCAGCACTTTGCGGACGCCGCGGAAGTGGCGGTTTTGCGTGAAGCGTTCGAGGCTGGTGCGCACCGTCGGCGATTCCAGCGGAATGAAGCCGACGACGCCGGCGATCCAGTCGTGCTGACTGGCGTGGTTAAGCAGGTAGGCCGTCTCAATTTCGTTCTGGCGGGCTTCGATGCTGACGACCGCGTTGATGCCGGCGACGTCGAGCAGCGGCTTGAGATGGCTCGGGCCGAAGTCGCGCTTGAGCGATTCCATCGGGCCGTCGAGCCAGGCGTATTCGTCGGCGTTGTAGTTCCAGAAATGGTGGTGGGCGTCGATTCGCATGGGTGAAAGAGCTGGTGGCTGGTCGCTAGTGGCTAATGGCTCGGGAAAAGGCGTTATCAGGATTCTACCGCGTCGCGATGTTGGCGAGTGACCATCTCTTAGCTACCAGCCACTAGCCATCAGCTACTAGCCTCTCCTTCAATTGTTTTCCGCCCGGCCGCTTTGCCAAGTGACGTTGTGAATCGGCTTCAGGATCGCCAGCACTTCGGCCAGCAGTTGCTCGTCGATCGGCTCGTTGATCGCGGCGACGTTGTCGATCATGTTCTGCGGGCTGGCGCTGCCGACCAGCGTGCTGCTGATCTTCGGCTCCCGCACGGCGTACTGCACCGCCAGCTTTTCAATGCTCTTGCCCCGGCTGCGGCAATGCTCGGCGGCTTCGCGGGCGGCAGCCTTCATCTCATCGGTGGCGGGGTGCCAGCTAGGTGTGCCGCGGTTGCTCAAGAGGCCCATGCCCAGCGGGCTGGCGCTGATGATGCCGACGCCTTTGCTTTCCAAGTACGGCACGAGATCGATCAGGGCGGTGTCGTTCAATTCGTAGTGGCAGTAGGACAGGATGGTATCGACGGCCACGCGATCGATGACGGTTTTGAACGCCTTCATTGGCAGACCGGTAATGCCGACGAACTTCGCCTTCCCGGCCTTAACGATCTCGCGCAACGCCGGGACGGTTTCGTTGGCCACTTGATCAAGGCTGCCGAACTCCATGTCGTGGACCTGAATGATGTCGACATGGTCGACACCCA
>JAQGHK010000607.1 GCA_028288875.1 Phycisphaerales bacterium
TGAGCGATTCGAACGTGCGGGCGTTTACTACGCCTGCACGGCCGTCGAGGCGCGCCTTCACACCGAGCAGGACGTGGCGGTCGTCGGCGGCGGCAATTCGGCCGGGCAGGCGGCGATGTTCCTGTCCGAACAGTGCAAGGGCCACAAAGTGCACCTGCTCGTCCGCCGGCCGCTGGGCACCAGCATGAGCGAATACCTGGTGAACCGCATCAAGGGGACGGTCAATATTGAAGTCCATGAGAATACGGAAGTGGAAGAAGTCTGTGGGACCAAGCGGATCGACACGATCTCGATTGTGAACAAAACGACGGGCGAAAAGACGTCGCTGTCCTGCGGGGCGGCCTTCGTGTTCATCGGCGCCGAGCCGCGTACCGACTGGCTCCCCAAGGCGGTCGCCCGCGACAAATTCGGCTTCGTTCTGACCGGCACGGAAGTGGCCAAGAGCGATGCCTGGCCGCTGAAGGACCGCGACCCCTGCCCGCTGGAAACCACCGTGCCCCGCATCCTGGCCGGCGGCGACGTGCGGGCGGGATCGACGAAGCGCGTGGGCTTTGCCGTCGGCGATGGATCGCTGGCCGTCACGTGCGTGCACAAGCTGCTGGCGATGGTGTAGCACTTGTAGCTGCGACGCCTGCGTCGCCTTTGCGTGAAATTACACCTGTTGCGGCGAGGCGACGCAGGTGTCGCAGCTACGGCGAAATCAAAACCCGGCGAGTTTGGCGAGGTCCGCGGCCACGGCGTCGGCGGCATCCAAGCGGCCGAGCGACTTCGCGGCGGTGGCCATCGCCTCGCGGGCCGGGCCGTCATACAGCAGCGATTCCAGCACCGGGCGAAGTCGCGCGGCGTTGATCTTCCGATCCTTCGCGTCGTCGATCAGCACGGCCGCGTTCGCGTCGGCCAGCACTTGCGCGTTGGCCCGCTGGTGCATGTCCTTGTGGAACGGGTAGGGCATCAGGATCGACGCGATGCCGCAGGCCGTCAGCTCGGCGCACGTGCTCGCGCCGGACCGGGCGACGGCCAGATCAGTGACCGCCCAGATGTCGTTCATGGCAGGTGTGAAATCGATCACGATGGCTGAGATCCCGAGCTCGCGATACGCCAACCGCACCGCGGCCGCATGGTCTTTGCCGGCCAGGTGCAGGATGTTCCAGCCTTGCAGCTTCAATGTCGCCAGCGATCCCAGCATGCCTTCGTTCACCGTCTGCGCGCCTTGGCTGGCTCCGGTGATCGTCAATGTGTGCAGCTTCGGATCAAGGCCGAGGCGTTTGGCAGCCTCATCGCGTGGCGGCAGGGAATGAAAATCATCCCGCACCGGGCAACCTGTCATCACCAGCTTGTCGTGATACG
The DNA here is from genome assembly GCA_028288875.1 of Phycisphaerales bacterium. Classification (GTDB taxonomy): domain Bacteria; phylum Planctomycetota; class Phycisphaerae; order Tepidisphaerales; family Tepidisphaeraceae; genus RYN-431. The sequence goes on from JAQGHK010000607.1 coordinate 1,348, forward strand.
CGGCCGGCACATGGCGGCGGGTGGCCTCAAACTGACAGCAGACGCGGGAGGCGTATTTGAACAGGAACTGGTTGGCCTTCCCGGGCAGTACATCCGGATTAACGATAGCCGCGGGGATTTTGTGCTCCGCACAATACTTCACCGCCGGCCCGGCCGCGTAACCGCCCAAACCCAGCACGGCTGCGGGCTGGTGCTCGCGGATGGCGCGTTTGAGCAGGTCTTTGGTTTCCCGCCACGATTTCCAGAAGCCGAGCAGACCGCCGACGCTGCGGACAGGGGGCAGAATTGGCTGTTTAACGAAAGCGAAGCCCGTGGGGCCGAGGATGGTTTCGTCGATCGTCCGCGTGGTGCAGAGAAACAGCGGCTTCGCCTGCGGCCAGCGGCGAACCAGGGCCTGCGCGACGCTTACGCCGGGGTATAGATGGCCCCCAGTGCCGCCGCCGGCAAACAGGATCGTGTCGCTCATGCGCCGCAGTATGTACCCGAGGCGGCTACGATCCGCCAAATGAAGCGCAAGCCAAAATCCGAGCGCCGTCGCCGCCCGGCCGACGAAGGGGCCTACACCTGCCCGACCTGCGGCGAGACCGTTGTCATCCCATTAGACCGCTCCGCCGGCACCGAACAGACCTACGGCGAAGACTGCCCGGTCTGCTGCAATCCGAACAATATCCACGTGGAATTTTTTGAGGATGGTGAGACGCCGAGGGTGTGGGCGGAAGCGGAATGAATCGAACGGGCTGCCACAAATCGCCCAGCACAAAGCCTGTGGTACCCGAAAGTCAAACGTACAGAAGCATGTCACGTCCGCTGCCAGTCAGAAACACATCGTTTTGCGACTGGTCAAGCCGTAACTGGCGTATTCGGATCACATCATCGCCACCGCGAGTAACGAAAACGGACGGCTCCGCGAGATAGCAGTGCTTAAAACTCAGATAATCAGCCGAATTGCCGGTTGAAATCGTCACGCCGCGTTTTGCCCGTACGCCCTGCAGGCCAATTTGAGTTGAGCCGCTGTTATCGATGATGCGCAATTTGCCGCCGATCAAAAATGTGTTGAGAGTCTCTAGTAGCTCGTTGCCGGCCTCTAAGCTGATTCGGTCGCGTCCTGCTCCGCCGAAGATATTTAGATCGCCGGCCACGCCGCTGATCCCGCGGAAGAAAGGATAGCCGGTCCGCGGGGCGAGGTTGCTGATCAAAGCGACTCGATCATCGCCGGCACCGGAATTGATTTTCAGCGAGCTGAATCCGCCGTCGCTAGAGATGCGATCGTTGCCGTCACCAGTCTCCAATTCGATAGTGCCGAGCTCATTGTCCGGATCGGCCACGAGTCGGATCGAATCATCACCGCCGCCTAGGTCAATGGAAGCGGAGCCGAAAAACGCGACGCCGACCGAGCCATTATTCCCTGCCACCGGGTTGGAATGCTTGCCCCCGGCGATTTCGACGCCGTCCACGATCAGTCGGCCGCCGTAAACTTGAATTGAATAAGTTGGAAGTTCTTCCTCCATCCCGTTCCGAAATCCGGCGGAGATGACGACACTGTTTACCGCATCGTCGCCTTGAACGCGGAAGGTATGGTTCGACCCGTAATCCGTCGTCACCGTAACAACGCCGCTGTACAGCCGTCGCGATTCTAATGATTCAAACATTGCTGAATTGCCCCTGTTAAGTGACGCCAGACAATAGCCGATATTACGGGGTGTTCTCCGACGCGTGCCTCCCCTGGCCCGCCGGGATCGGGTATTCTTGCGGGCTTAAGGAGAGCGTTTATGTGTGGAATCGTCGCCTACGTCGGTCGGAAGATCTGCCAGCCGGTGTTGATCGAAGGGCTTAAACGCCTGGAGTATCGCGGCTATGACTCGGCCGGGGTGGCGGTGATTGATGGCGACGGCAAGATCGCCGTCCGCCGGGCGGTGGGGCGCATCAGCGTCCTGGAAACCAAGATCACCGACGTCGACCCGCTGCCCGCCTCCAATATCGGCATGGCCCACACGCGCTGGGCGACGCACGGCGGCCCGACCGAAATTAACGCTCACCCGCACGTCGACAATAAGAACCAGATCGTCATCGTTCACAACGGCATCATCGAGAACTACAACGTTCTGAAAAAGTTCCTGGAGTCGATGGGCCACACGTTCAAGAGCCAGACCGATACTGAAGTGCTGGCCGTTCTCATCGGGCATGTTTACGATGAACTCAAGGCCAAGGGCGACGCGCTCAAGCCCGGCCAATCGCTGCTGTCGAAGGCCGTTCAGACCGCGCTGCACGAAGTGACCGGCACGTACGGCATTGCCGTCCTCTGCCGCGACGAGCCGGACACGCTGGTCGTCGCCCGCAAGGGCAGCCCGCTGATCATCGGCG
>JAQGHK010000248.1 GCA_028288875.1 Phycisphaerales bacterium
TTCCGCCACTGAGCCAATATGCCTCAAAAACCGGCGGCGGCGCATCATTTAGCCAGAACTTCTTTAAGGGGTACAACGTTTGGTCCTTACTGGGAATCAAAGTAGGAAACCGGGTAAATGTGTGCCCGACGGCCCTAGCGAATTTTCAAGCACCGAGTTGGTCGGCATCGAACGATTCGGTGCGTAACCTTTATTCCTATAAATACAATTGGCTGGTGTCCGGTTCTGAAACGAACCCTGTCGTGGCACCGGCCGTTCCGCATGCCATGGCAATGGGGGGTGACCCGGTGAACTCAATCGTGGCCAAGCCTTACCGGGCCGTCCCAAACGCGTCGGAGACATTGCTATTCGCCGACACCGCTCAGTTGGTTGCGTACCAAACGGACGATAAGCCCGGCTCTGATCGCGGAATGCCGAAAATCGCCGTCGTGCCTGGGCTTACAACTGCCATTCCCGGCGGCGACGGCTCGAAGCATCAATTCGTTCGCGGTTTGAGCCCCGTACACGGACGTCTCCTGCCCGCGAATAGCACCAACTCTGTCCTATCTGACGGAATGATGGCCCAGCAGGGCGTCATTAATGTCTGCTACGCCGATTATTCAGTCCGTGCAGTAACGATCACACAAGGTCTGGTCCTGAACACCGCCGACCCGTCACTATCGCCGCCCGTTCTAACTGACGCCGGCGCTAACGGTTCGGGACACTCGGGCAATCAGGTCTACATTCCGGACACCCGGTTAGACCCCACTGTAAACCCGTAATTCGGTTTACGTGAACATCATGAACGACACGGATAGCGGTCTTGAGGGAGAGGCGAACATGGGAATTCGGACGACACTTAACGAAAAGCCGCAGATCGCCTACGCCACTGTGATTATCGCCGTCGTTGCCGCTGCCGCCTTGTTCTGGTTCACTCAAACGGACACGACGAGCGGCATCGCCAAACGAATGTATTACAGCGATGACGATGGGAAGACGTATTTCGCCGACGACACGAATAAGGTTTTCCCGTTCGATCACAACGGCAAGCAGGCTTACCGAGCTTATGTATATCAGGCCTCCCAAGCACCCTTTGTTGGATACCTGGCGCGGTATTCAGAATCGACGCGCGAGCAACTCCTCCAACTCGAGTCCAAGGCAAGCGATCCGGCTGCCGCAGCCACGATCTCTCAACTTAGGAATTCTGGAGTCGAAGTGAAGAAGCCCGGCGAGACGAACTGGGTATCCCAAACGAGCAAGCAAGGGCAGGACATCATGATGGTGACGGCTCCTGGCGGCGGCGCGGTGAAGGGCATTGTTCCCTGACAAAAGGCGTGGATCCGTCGCTCCTGTAAGCAGATCGGTCGTTCCGCAGGCTATTTCAAGCCGGAACAGTTAGTGGCTGACGGATCCATCGTCAGGCAGTTACCGCTTTCCATTCAATGATGTTCTTTGGCCGGGCAGGACTTATGTGGCCTATCGATCAGTCCGCGCCGGCACCATCCGCACGTCGGCCACTCTGCGTGACCGAGCCACTGGAATCGCGTCTTCTGATGCGTGCCGTGCCGAGCAGAATAGGGAATATTCCTGTTGCGCCGGCGGCGGCATCCGTTGTCTCTCGAGGAGTCGCACTGCAAATTGCGGCGGCTACCGCCACCGTCGACAGCGTCCGCTTCGGCGATACCGCGTCCGAAGCCGCACATGGCTTTGCTGGCGCCAGCACTCAGGTCATCGCCGGCGGCGTGGGACAGAGCGCTCGACAGATGCTGCCATTGGCCACGGTCGGCATGTACGGCGGCGACATGACGGTCACGATGGCCGTCGATCCGGTGCAACGAAATTTCTTCACCCTCAAACTCTGGGGCTCCGACGACACCGATTCCGGCAAGGGCCGGCTGCTGCTGTACGTTCCGATTGCTGGCGCGAATTATCAGGTGGGCTATCGCCATGAAGGCGATTACGCGCCCCTGAGCGTGACGGCCAGCAAGCCGACATTGGCCGGACGATTCCTGTATTCGACAACCCTGCTGCCGCTGGCGATGACGCAGGGGAAGACGACGATCACGCTCAAGATCGTTTCCACCGGCGAGTTATATGGCCTGGGCTCGGGCGGGCCGCCGAGCGGGAATTATCAATTCAACATGGACACTGCCAGCCGCGGTGTTTACGCGGCCTACACGCACACGCAGGCGATGCTCGATGTCAGCGGCGAAACGCAGGGCACCGCGCCCGTCGCCACCAACGCGCCGGCCGAGTCGGCATCGTCTATCCTTGGACCCAACGGAACGATCACGACCGGCCTGAACGGTTGGGTCAGCGGCCGGCTGAGTGCGGCGATCACTGCCTTCACCACCAGCGACGTGGAAATGCTGGCTCGTGCGTATTCGGTTTCGCAGCTCACGAACGCCTACCACAGCACGGCGCTGGTGAACAAGGTGATCGCCGTCATTGATGGCTTTGCTTCTGATTATTTCACGAATCCGACGACCAGCGTCAGCAGTAGCACCTACGGCGGCGCCGGAGGGAACGAAGTCTGGGGCGGTCGCTTCGGCCTGCTCGGCTGGGCCGTTCACCTGCTCTCGGCTGATCCGACGTTGCAAGCTGGCCTCGATACTACCGCCAACTATGGTACGGCCGGCGGGAATCAGACGCGCCGGGCCGCGTGGAGCAGCATGCTGGTCGCCAGCCGCGACTACGGCCGGTTTAATCGCGATGGCAAGTACCTCACCAATCAATCGATTCTGGCAGACCTGAATATCTATCGCGCCAACCGTGGCCTGCTGGATCTTGGCAGCGCCAGCGCCTTCACCGAAACCGCCGCACAGCGCTATCTGAAAGAGTCCGCCGGCCTCCTGCCTTGGCTGGGCAGCGATTTCCCGGGCGGCGGCAGTGCGCTCAAGAGCGGCAACAGCTATTACATGGTTACGCCCGACGGCCTGACGCGTGAATACGGCTACGCCGGCGGGTACAGCGAAATGGCGTTGCAGATCGCCGAGATGTATCGCATGACGGGCAACACCGCCTTTCGTGACCAAGCGGTGAAGATGGGCGAGGCGATGGCGAATTTCCGTCGCCCAGCTATCGAAGTCAGCGGTGCGAATAACTATCGCAGCATGGAACGCGAAGGCGTCATCGCCTGGCGTGGCGTGCGCGAGGCGGACGGCTATGTCGCCAATGACGTCGCCTACGCCGGCCCGACGGGCTTTGCCAGCGGCATGCTCACCGCCGCCGCCACGGGCGACCCGACGCTGATCGGCTATGCCAAGCAGATGCTGAATGATAACCAGTACCTGGGCGACCTGACCGCGGACACTCGGTACTACAAGAGCCTAACGTTCGATTCGCTGAACGTCTTCGATGCCTTTGACGACTACAACACGGTCGTGAGCGCCACCGACAGTGGCGCGCGCCTGCCGATGGCCGCTGGCCAACCGAACACGGCTTTTTCTGATGAAGCCGACGGCGTGATGGCCATCAAGCAGGGCAATAACCTGCTATACATCGAGCCGTATTGGCAAGCCAAGAGCGGAACCGGTGTGAACGGTATCGGCCGGTTTGATTACACCACGACGACGTACGAGCAATACGGCGATTTTGAATCCGGCGACGTGCAATACACGTCCGACGGCGCGTACTTCGTTCGCCCGAACCTGACAGACGGCCCATATACCACGCAGTACGCCCCGCCTGACGCGCCCATTCAGGCGTATGCCGGCGAGAAGCTGCCGATCCCAACGCCCCCCACCGACGCGGCCGACGATACGCCCTTCCGCGGCAAGGTCGATTTCTATGGCTTCCGCTTCGGCAATCTGCTGATCGGCATGAACACCACGGCCGGCGGGACTTACACACTGAAGACACCGGCCGGCTTTTCGTCTGCGACCGACATCGTCAGCGGCCAGACGAAATCCGGGACGATCAGCGTGGGACCAAATTCGACGGTCGCTTTATCGCTAGCATCAACATTGGATGCTGCCCCCGCGCCCAGCACCCCGCTGCTGCTTACGGCCACCGGCACATCAATGCAGGTGACGCTCAACTGGTCGGCCGCGGGCGGCGCGACGGGATACACCGTGCAGCGCAGCACAGCCGGCGGTGCGTACACCACGATCGCCACGAGCGTCACTTCCACCACGTTCAATGACACCGCCGTCACACGCGGCACGAGTTACGCCTACACGGTCACGGCGACCAACAGCAACGGCGAAAGCGACGCCAGTTCCGTCGCAACCACCAGCGCCGGCCTGCCGGTCGGTTGGACGAATGTCGACGTCGGCACGGTCGCCCTCGCCGGCAGTTCGGCCTTAAATAATGGGACGTTCACGCTGCGTGGCAGCGGCGGCGACGTCGGCAGCACGGCCGATTCATTCCAGTTCGCCTACGCCACGCTCAGTGGTAACGGCAGTATCGTCGCTCGTGTCGCCAACACGATGTACACCAACGGCGCAGATAAAGTCGGTGTGATGTTCCGCGAATCGACGGCGACCGGCTCCAAGAACGTTTCGATGTCGCTGACTAATGCCACGCACAATATCAATCTAAACAGCCGCAGCAGCACCAATGGCGGCACGACGTCGGCCGGGTCGATCTCGTCGGTCAGCGGGCCGTACTGGATGCGTCTAACGCGCAGTGGAAATGTGTTCACCGCTGCGACATCCCCAGATGGCACCACGTGGACGACAATGGCCACGTCCACTGTCTCGATGAACGCCTCGCTGCAGGCCGGGCTGTTTGTCTGTTCACGCTATAGCCAGCAGTTGAATGCGACGACATTCGAT
>JAQGHK010000290.1 GCA_028288875.1 Phycisphaerales bacterium
TGTCGATCCACTCGGCCACCCGCTTTTCAAACAGCGGCTGCGGATCCGTGTGGATGCTGTTGGGGTTGATAATCCATTCCTTCGGCCCGGCCAATTTGTGGTACAGCGCCAGCACGCCGGGCGGCGGCGACGTCTGATCACGGAGGCCGAAGCAGACGAGCGAGGGCGCCTTCACCATCGGAGCGAAGTTCACCGGATCGTAATAGCGGCCGGTGTTGAGGCTGGCGGTTTTGTAAGCCGCATCGCCGTATTTGCCCCAGTTCGGGAAGCCGACGGCGTGGCCGACCGTTTCGCCGAGCGTGTCACAGCCGGCCGGCACGCCGACCATCATTGCCGTGGCGTTCGGATAGAGCGCCGCCATCGCGACCGATTGCATCCCGCCTTGGCTGGCCCCTTGGACGACGAGCGTTTTCCCGTCCCAGTCCGGACGCGAAGTAAGATAATCCATCGCGCGGTAATCGCCGACGAACATCGTGCGGAAGTAGCTGGTCTTCGGATCGCCGCCGCCGAAGCCGGTGTAATTCTTGAGTGCACCTTGGCCCTGCGCATCGTAGAACGCCTTGGACTCGTTCATCGGCAGATCGTGCGGATTGACGACCATCACCAGCCAGCCGCGCCCGGCGCGATCGGTCGCGAAGGTTTTCGGGATCTGATACACGCCGGCCCATTGGAAGATGACCAGCGCCGGCAGCTTTTCTGCGCCGCTCGGCCGGGCGATGTGGGCGCGGGTGTGCTTCCCACCGACGTTATCGAGCACCAGTTCGGCGTAATCGATACCGGCCTTGCCGGACTCGCCGGGCGTTACGACTGCGTTGAGTGGAAGCTTCGCCGACTCGGCCAGTTGGTTTTTCCAGAACGCCTCAAAGTCGGCGGGGGCATCGATTGTTGAAACCATCTTTTCCGGCTCAACAATCGCGCCCGCCATGCCAATGAGCTTGGATTCGGGCTTCAACGAGCGGAACTCGATCGTCATCCAGCCCGGATGATCGAAGGTCGCCCGCACGCCCCCGTCGGCCGGCACTTCGCCGGAAGAAATCACTTTGAAATCGTTGTCTTGGACGCGATAGCAAATCGCTGCGCCGCCGGCGGGCTTATCGAGGGTCCACGTGACTGCCTCACCAACCGCAACGACGCCGCTGGCCGGGCTAACCGTGATGGCGGGGGCGGGCGCGGGTTTCATCGCCGTCGGCCGCGTGGTTGGTTGCTGGGCGATGGCGGCCGTGCCGCCGTAAAGGGTGAGTAGCAGTGCGGTCAGGCACTTCTGGGAGCGGCTGAAACGGATCATCCTTTTATTGTCAGCGACTGGCCGTCGGAGGCAAACCGAAGCAGGCGGCGCGAGCCTAGCTGCGTCGGGCGATTCGGGCCACTTCGGCGATCAGTTCCTCGGCTTCCACAGGCTTGGACACGTGCGCCTGGAACCCTGCGGCGACCACCTTTGTACGGTCTTCCGACCGCGCGTAGGCCGTTAACGCGATGGCGGGGACATTGCGGTTGCCGCCCTTGCCGTCGAGCGCACGCACGCGCCGGATCAGGGCGTACCCGTCCTGGCCGGGCATGCCGATGTCGCTGACAAGCACGTCGAACGCGGTGCTCTCCAGAAGTTCCATGGCCGCGTCCACAGTGGGCGCGGTGGTGACCGAGGCATGGCAGCGTTCGAGTAAGCGCGCGATCATCGCCCGCGCGTCGGCCTCGTCATCCACCACCAGCGCACGCACGCCGTTAATCGAAGAGACGATGTGGCCCGAGCGAGACTCGTTCGGGCCTGATTTCTTTTGATCCTCGGCACACACGTTGTCGGCATTGGGGTGTTGCACCGCAGTGACCGGCAGGCTGACGGTGAACGTCGCGCCCTGTCCCAGACCATCGCTTTCCACGCGAATCGTGCCGCCATGGATTTCGACCAGTTGTTTGACGATTGATAGGCCGATGCCCAATCCACCGTGCTGCCGCGTGGTGCTGGCGTCGGCCTGGCGAAAACGATCGAATACGTGCGGGAGGAACTGCGAGTCAATTCCTTCGCCGGTGTCTTTCACACTGACTTCGACGGATGAGTGAACGTACTTAAGGCTCACGCCGACCTGGCCGCCTTTGGGGGTGAACTTGATCGCGTTGGTCAGCAGATTCCAGTAGACCTGCTGAAGTCGGCTGGCGTCGCCGCTGATCAGGCCCTTCCCCGTCTCTATCGACAGGCCGAGCTGGATGCCCTTCGCGTCGGCCGACGGGGCGACGCTGTCGACCGCGGCCCGCACCAATTCCGGCAGGACCAGGGGCTTCATTTCCAGCCGCACCTTGCCGCTGATGATGCGGCTCATGTCCAGCAGGTCTTCGATGATCTGCGCCTGCGCCCGGGCGTTGCGGTCGATGACTTCAATCCCCTGGGCGATGTCGGCGGCGTTGCCGTCCGATTGTTTGATGATCTGGCTCCAGCCCAGGATGGCGATCAGCGGCGTGCGAATTTCATGGCTTAACGTGGCCAGGAACTCGTCCTTCATCCGGCCGACGCGTTCGGCCTCCAGGCGTGCGGCCTGCTCGCGGGCGAACATCGCTTCACGAATTTCCTCGGACCGCTTGCGCAACGAGATGTCGTGCATCAGCTTCAGGTAGCCGACCAGCTGCCCGTCGGCGGCGCGCGTCGCGCTGAGCACGCAGGCGGCATCGAACGGCGTGCCATCCTTCCGCTGCTGTTTGCACTCGGATTTGGCCTCGCCCGTTTCTCGCGCGATGGCCAGTTCGTGCATCGCCAGGCTGGTGGCGATGTCATTTGGCATGAATAGATTCGCGAAATCCATGCCGATCGCTTCTGCGGCGGTATAGCCAGTCATCCGCGTCGCGCCTTCGTGCCACGAAGCGATCGTTCCATCGACATTGATGGCAAAGATCGCGTAGTCGCGCACGCCATTGATCAGCGCCTTAAACTGCTGTTCTTTTTCCTGCAGCGCCGCTTCGCTTCGCTTGGCCCGCAACAGTGCATTGACGGTGGCGATCAGTTCCACGGGTTCCACCGGGCGAACGAGATAGCCTTCCGCGCCGCCGTTCAGGCCGAACGCCTTATCTTCGCTCGTCACCCGGCTGGCGGAGAGGTGAAGGATGGGAATGCCGGCGGTGACAGGGTTCTGCTTGAGGCGGCGGCAGACTTCAAAGCCGTCAATGTCCGGCAGGCGGACGTCGAGAATCACCAGATCCGGGCGCGGTGCTGCAGGATCGGTTGCCTTGTGAAGCGCGTCGGTGCCGGTGGCTGCCTCGGTGACCTCAAAGCCGGCGCGCACGAGAGAACGCGTTACCGCGTAACGGTTCGCGTCGTCGTCGTCGACGTGCAGGATCTTGGGCATACCGACATTCATTACGAATTGCCTTGCATGGACTCGGTCACCGGGTCGGACGGGTCACACTGCGGGACTTCGACCGGCAGTGTAACGGTAAAGGTCGTCCCTTCGCCCACCGTGCTGCAGACCGTAACGTCGCCGCCGAGCAGCCGGGCAAGTTTTCGTGTCAGAGGCAGGCCAAGGCCGGTGCCGCGGACGCGGCGTTGGACGCGCGAATCGATTTGCGTGAAATCTTGGAAGATACGTTCGACATTGTCCGGCGCAATTCCAATGCCCGTGTCCGCGACGACAAAGACGGCCGTCCCGTCGTCGTTGCCGTGGGCCGTCACACGGACTGAGCCGATTTCGGTGAATTTCAGCGCATTAGAGACGAGATTGCGGAGGATCTGCGCGATCTTGCGTTCATCGCTACACATGTTGCCCAGGCCGTCGGGCTCGGCAATGACAAGCTGCACTCCGCCCTCGCGGACCAGCGGCCGAAAGATGCCGCGCAGGGCGGCCAACGTGTCGGCGACCGAGAAGGGGTGCGCCTGCACTTCCGTCTTGCCCGCCTCGATCTTGGCCAGGTCCAGCAGGTCGTCCACCATGTCGCCCAGTGAACCCGCCGACTGGTGAATGAGCCGAACCTGCTTTTCCTGCTCCGGCGTGAGATCGCCGTCCACGCGGTCGATCAGCAGGCGGCTGAGGCTGATCATGGCGTTCAGCGGCGTGCGCAGCTCGTGCGTCATGTCGGAGAGAAAACGGCTTTTGTATTCCGATGCCTTGCGCAGCGCCTCGGCACGGTCGTCCAGTTCTGCGTACAGCGCGACCACGCCGCGATTGGTTTCGTTCAGCTCAGAATTGAGCCGCTCGACCTCGGCTTGCCGCAGCCGTAGGGCGTCCATCGTCTGAAGCAGTTCCTTGTTCTGTTCCTGCAGTTCTTCCAGCGGGCCACGGGCAATGCGCTGGGCCAGTTCGTCGGCAATCTCGGCCAGGGATTGAACCGTCAGCGGGGCGGCGCGGCGGGGCAGGCGTTTGCCGAAGGTGACTGTGGTGCCCTGCGCCGCGTTCGACTGGATATCAAATTCGTCGCTCAGCCGCTGCGACCCGATCAGCCCCAGGCCCATGCCGGTATGCGAGACGTAGGTCCCGCCGAGAACCGCCGCCAGGTCCTTGATGCCCTGGCCGCGATCGATGACGCGGATGACCAGCACCTGTGGGCGCTGGTCGAGCCCCAGCGCGAACTCCACGCGCCCGCCGCCGGCATAGCTGAACGCGTTGCGGGCGATTTCAGAAACGGCCGTCGCGATGGCCGTCTGTTCATGGCTGAGAAAACCTACGCGCGCCGCGATCTGGCGCGCACGCTGGCGCACCAAGACCACGTCCTGTTCGAATCGAACATCAACATTCAGCAACGGCCGGGCCGTCATGCCGCGCCTCCGTCGGAATAAGCCAGAACAGTAACATCATCGCGCTCGCGCCGCTCATCGCGATACAGCAGGCCGGCAATCAGGCTCACATGGCGCTCCGCCAAGCCGGGGTATCGCGTTAACTGCCACTGCGACGCCAATCCGTCGGAGTGCATGATCAGCAGCGCGCGGGGCGACCAGGGATAAACAAATTCCTGCACGCGACGAACTTCGGCGCCGACGGTCCCGTTCTGGGTCACCATTCCTCGTGCCACACCGGCGGTGTAGATCCGGCCGACGACATTGCCGATACCGGTGAATCGCACCTCGTTCGATCCGCGGCGAATGTCTGCGAGGCTGACGGCCGCCCCGCGCGTGGCGCGGAGGCCGGCGTGAAGTTTCTCGAGTTGGCGCGGTCCGTCCAAGGCCGGGTCTTCGCGAAACAGCTGCACCGCGCGGCGAGAGGCTTCGGCCGCCTGAAGTCCGTGGCCCAGGCCATCGGCGATCAGGATGACGGTGCGTCCGCCGTCCAGATCGATCACATCACATGCGTCGCCGCACGCCCGTTCGCCGGCTTTGGGCAGGCAGACCCAGCCCACCCTTCCCGGGCGGGCTTCGGCGGGGGGCAAGTGAAACTGAGCAACCATCGCAGTGCCATGGCCGCGCGAGGAATACACGTCGAACGTCGTGGCGAGCCGGTTGACTGCGCCGAGACCGGTTCCGGCGGTCGTACCGGTGGAAAAGCCGTCACGCAGCGCGTCGGCCATGCTGACAATGCCCGGCCCGCGGTCCAAGGCGAGAATCTCCAGGCCGCAGCAGTTCACGGCCGGCAGCGATTGCAGGACGATTTCCCCGCCACTGGCATGACGGATCAGATTAGTTGCAATCTCTGTAACGACGATGGCGATCTGGCCGCGCGCGGTTTCGTCAAAGCCAAGCGCTTCAGCCATGCCCGCGGCGATACGCCGGGCCTCGCCGATCTGGCTCGTCTCAGTGACGGGGACGGAGATTCTGTCGCGCGTGATGGATATCAAATTATTTCCATTTCGTGATCGTGACCCGCGTGCCTTGGCCCGGACTGCTTTGCAGATCGAACTCATTCACGAGACGTTTAGACCCGCCTAAGCCTAGGCCCATTCCGCCGCCGGTGGTGAAACCATCCGTTAACGCCTTGCTGAGATCCGCAATACCGGGACCGCTGTCTTCGAAGGCGGCGCGCACGCCATTTTTGAGTCCGCTCTG
>JAQGHK010000303.1 GCA_028288875.1 Phycisphaerales bacterium
ACCGCCGCCCGGTCCGCCGTTGCGTCCGCCCATCCCGCCGGGCGGGCCACGGCGGTGGTCGCGCGAGTCTTCGGTCGCCCAGAAGCCGCCGATCAGGTACGGAAATTTGCCCGGCGTCACGTGGTAGTGCCAGCCGCGCTCCGCGTCGTAATGCAGATTGAACGCATTGATCGCGTGCTCGCCGGTGGCGTCCTTGGCCATCACGCCGTCGCTTTCCCACGGGCCGTACAGCGGCACGCCATCAAACGCCCAGCCCAGCAGCGGCGAGTGCGCGTGCCCTTCATCGGCCCAGGGGCTGTTCACGCAGATCGGGTACTTGTGATAGTGATATTGCCCATCCTGATTCGGATGGCCGCAGCAGCGATCCATCATGTTCGTGGCGTCGGTGTTGCCCATGTCGAACGGATTAAAAAACACCACGCCGTTCACCGCCAGGCCGATCGGGCCCATGTGCAGCGCGCCGTTCTGGTTGCCGGTGTCGGTCACCTTGTGCTGCGGGTTCTCCTTCGGCTCCAGCGGGAAATAGAACGTGCTGCTTTGCTCCTGGATCGAATTCGGATTGCCGAACCCCATCTCCGGAAATCGGCCGGTGGGGTGATTGGGAATTCCTTTGCTGCGGATGATCATGGACCCGCCGCCCGTTGATCCGCCGCCGGCCGCCGTGGTGTCGAAGCTGATCGTCACGTTGTCGTCGACCAGCCGGTCCTGCGTCAGCGTGTTTCCGGCCGCGTCCATATTGCCGGCGCGCAGCCATGCGCTGGTGTTGCCGGCGAACGGCGCGCTGTAGATGTTGTCGTGATAGATCAGCCGATCGACGTTCTTCACATCAAACGTTTTCGGCGGCGCACTCTCGCCCGGCCCGGCCGCGTAAGACCAGCGCCCGCCGATCGGCAGCAGTTTGCCGCTGGGCACGATGGCCACCGGCTGCGTCGCCGGCGCGGGCAGGCCGGGCGGATCGGCGATGGCCATCAACGAAAAGTCGTCCACGAGGAAGCCTGTTTCCTTCGCACCCTTCGCCGCGCCGTGCGCGAAGCCGACGGCCAGCTTCACCGTGTCCACCTGCGGAAACGGCAGGCTGAAATCGACTTGATAGGAGCGCCACACCTCGGCCCCGTGCTGGTGACGAACGCCGTTAACGGCGAGCGCCGCGCGGGCCGATTCCACCTGATCGTAAATCTTGCGGGCCTTCGCGTCGTATTCGGTCTTGCCGCCGTCGCCGAAAAAATAGATCTTCAGGTACAGGTCATCCTCGTCCACGGCAAAGTTCGCCTGCGGCAGGCCGCGAACCGTGAAGCGATACCACCGCCCGCCGGTGCCTTTCAGCCCGGTGACGGCGGTCTGCACCTCGCCGGCCGGTTGATCGCTGCGCAGCGTGAAGCCACGGCTGGTGATGTCGCGCCGGCTGTCGCCGAGGGCCCCATAGGCCGCGCCGCCATGCATCACAAACCCGGCCGCTGACACGCCGCTGCCGCGCTCCAGATTCCCGTTATCCACCAAGTTGCCATCCGCCCCGGCAGGAGCAGCGACTGAAATCGACACCAACAAACCGGCCATGACGGCCGCCACTCGCAAGACGTGCATGAGAGTCCTCCCGCTGCAACCGCAGTTGCGAGCGACAGCAGTTTACCGCCAGCAAAATTCCGGCAAGACGGATGGGGCTTTCCCTACCTGCCCGGCGATGTGGAAATCGCAGGGCCACCGAACCGCCGCTGTAGCGCCGCGGGAGACATGGCCGGCCGCGTCGTCGGATTAAATATCCAGGCCTGACGCGACACGGCGGGCGGCGAGAACGTGCCGTATGTCACCGTCCAGAAGGGCATGCTGGGATACAACGCACGGAACCCCAAATGAAACCGACGTTTGGCATCAGCCAGATCCACATTGGCAGCGAGCGCTTGGGCGTTCAGGTCCGCCAATCGATCCGTGGGATCGGCGGCCTGCGCACCTGTCGTCGAGCTCATCCACGGCAACGCGAGCGTGATCAGTGCAATAGAAAGTAGCGCGGTGATTCGCATAGCTGTCTCAAAAGGAGATAGACGCCGGACGACTCGAGCCATCCGCGACGATCGCAAAATGCAGGATTCGCACAGCCTTTCGCTTATTTGCCGACCGGCACGATGTAGTAGGTCATGCCATTGAATTGAAACGGAACCGCGCCGGGTGGCAATCCGGAATCCAGCTTCGTCTCTGTGGTGAACGTGTCTGATACAACGACGCGTATGGGCGAGTTCGGCCCCATCACGTTCTGCTTTAGACGAAGCCTCGTTTCGGCGCGGAGCCGCTCGCCATCGATTTGTAGCCGCGCCTGCTCCAGTACATTCGTTCGAAGCTTAGCCGCCAGGTCATCCGGCCCGACGACATCGGCCTTGCGCGTCGTGGTGTCTGCCCCGAGTGAAACCAATGGGAACGCGATCAATCCCAGCCCCATCGCCCGCCGCCATGAAGTGCGCATGCCAACCTCCGGTCGGCGTGCATTGTACCGTCGCCGCGTTCGGGCAAGCCAACGAAAAAACGCGCGTCATCGTTAGGCGGCCGCGCGATCCTGCGTCTCAAACACGTCCGTCGCTGGATTTCCCGGCGCTGGCCACACCGCGCCGCAGTGTTCGCAGCGATCGCCATTCACCCGCCGGGCCTTCCCGCAGGCGGGGCAGGAGATGCGGGCCGGCCGCTCGCGGAGACAGAACAGCGTGAGCGGAATGTGCAGGCCGAAGAGGGCCGCCAAGACTGCCCAGGTGATGGTCTGTCCTCGGCGAAGGGCGTAGCGACGGGCCATCCACAGCGTGATTAATACCGCCACCAATGCGGCCGCCGGAACGATCAGCAGCCACGCGTCGAATGGGGTGTCCATCCGCCACCGCCACCACGTTGCGATCGGCAACGCCGGTGGAATGACGAGCCCGTCCAGGTGGTCGGTCCAAGGCTGCGGCGGCTCCGGCGGCGCGATGATCTTTGGCAGGTCCTGGGTCTTCACCTGCCCGTCCTTCATGATGATCAGCACCGGGGCACGGTCGATAGGGCTTCGATCTGAAATGACCGCGATCGCGTCGTCGGCTAAGAGGCTGACGGTCATGTTTGCGGCCCAGCCTAAATCGGACAGCGGAACCGTGAAGTTCGGCGGCGGCGTTTTGGTCATGCGCTCCACCTGCTCCGGCTCAGTCGGCCTGATGTACAGATGACGCCGCGTAACGACGGCGATCAGGCGGGCCGTCGGGCCTATCGTATCGCCGCGACCGACGGACAGTGACCAGCCGAAGCGACGGGACGCCTCCGCCATCATGAAGCGGGCACTCAAAATAGGTTCGGCCGAGTCCGTGTGAAACACAACGCGTACCGAGCGGCTTTGAAGTTCAAACGCGTAAATCGTGTCGCCCGTGTGGATCAAAGGCTCTGTGCCGTAGAGGTAGTTCGAGTCGACCGACGCCCCTGGTGGAAACGGTTTGAGTTCCGGCCCGAAGCTGCCATCCGGTCCGAGGCAGCCGACATATTCGCCGTCGAGCGTAAAACCTTCGAGGGTGCGCCGGGAGGTGACAAACACCCATCGCTCGCCGTTGAAAGTCGTGCCAAACGGTTGGACGTAGCGATCGGCATTCAAAAAGGAGTTGAAGGTCGATCGCGCCTGCCACGGCAGCGTCGGATCTTCGCGATCGAAGTAGTTCACGTCCTGGGCCCAAGTTCCCGCCAGCCCGCCGGGGGCCGCACGCTCCGGGGGCAGGGTCTTTCCATACTCGTCCTGGTACTCGGTCTGCCCACGCGGGTTCATGAATTCGCGGTAGGGGTGGCCGGTGCGATCGACGTGATAGCTGGAGTAGGAGTAGCGCAGCGTGTCGCGGCCGATGATCAGCCCGAGACCTTGAACCAGAAGGATAACGGCGACAGTGAATGCCGTCGTCGTGCCAATGGCCACGACGAAGCCGGCCAGCAGTCGGCTCCAGAGCGGCTGCGTGGTGAACAAGCCGTTGTGCGCAAAGTAGGTCACGGCGAGGACCGTCAACAGCGCCGCCATCACCACGGGCGGCCAGATCGCCAGAGAGAATCGCGGCGCGAGCAGGTACGTTGCGCAGGCCGCCACGGCCACGATGGCGATGGGGAACAAGCGGCTGCCCACCCAGCGGGCCTGGCGCGAGACGACCAGCATGCCGCACGCCACCCACGGGATGCCGGCCAGTTGGATGTAGAGCGTCGGGATGATCATCGATGCGTCGAACGGCGCATGCACCAAGCGCGGCAGGTTAGCGCACGCCACCGCCGTGAGCACGGCGGTGGTCGTCGCCGCCGTGTAAAGAACCATCGCGGCGATGAGCTTCGCGGTGAAAAGCTTCCACCGTTCCAGGGGCCGATGCGCAGCGAATCCCCAGTAGCCCGGGCGCTGGTCTGGCATGATCACCATGATGCCACACGCCATGCCAGCGATGGCAAAATCAAACATGAGCACGCCAAGGTACGGCATACCGACCACGGACCGGCCGCTGGCGCTGTCGGCATAAAGCAGGTACGCCGACAGCGCGGATAGCACCAGTGCGCCGATCAGTGTCCAGCGGGCGTATTCACGGAATTCCTTGAGGATCTGGGCGCGAATCATGCGACCTCCGCGATGGCTGGGGCCGGCCGCACGCTGGCGCGGTCGAGCAGGGAAACGCTGTGTTTGGAATCGCCGAGATAGCCGAGAACAGATTCTTCGAGCGTGAGTGGAACTTCTTCAACGGCCGCGCCCGCGGCGGCCAGGCGAACTTCGCCGATCGAGGAATCGTCCACGTTCGCCAGCGTCAGCAACACCCTGCCGCCCTCGCGGCGACTCTGCAGAACGTTCGGCATCGCCAGCAGGGCAGCGTCATCGTTCGTCTCAATCGAATACCGGCGCACCCGACGGCGAAGCACCTCAACCGGACAGCAGACGCGCAGCACGCTGCGATCCAACACGGCGATGTGGTCGGCCACGCGCTCGACGTCATCGAGCAGATGGCTGGTGAAGAAGATCGTGCTGCCGGCCCGGCGGGTGGCGAGGAGCATCGCTTCCAGCAGCGTCCGCCGGGCGACCGGATCAAGGCCGAGCGAAGGATCGTCCATCACCAGCAGATCCGGCGCCGGCGCCATAGCGAGCGCAATCGCCAGCCCGGCCCGCTGGCCGCGGGAAAGCTGGCTGACGCGCTGCGTCGGGGAGAAGCTGAACGGCTCAATATTGGCTGCGAATGTGGCCTCGTCCCATGTCGTGTAGAACGCCTGCTGGTAAGCGTGGACATCGCGCACGCGCAGCGACGCCGGCAGCGGGTGGCCTTCAGGCGTGTAGCCGATGCGGGCGACCGCGGCTGGCGACAGGGATTGGCTGTTTTCACCGAAGACGGTGGACGAGCCGCGTGTCGGCGTGAGCAGGCCGAGCAGGATCTGGATGAGCGTGCTCTTGCCCGATCCGTTACGGCCCAGCAAGGCGAAAATGCTGCCGCGCGGGACGGAGAGCGATACGCCGTCGAGCGCCGCACGGCGGCCGAAGTAGTGCGTCAGCCCGTGGGTTTGAAGGACCGGATCGGTGCTCATTTGGGCTCCTGTGGCAACAATTGCTCGGCCCGCGCGGCGATGGCGGCGGTGAGTTCTTCGACCGTGAATCCCAGCAGCAGGCCCTCGGTGACCAGCGCATCCAGGTGCGGCTTGAGCCGGCGGTGCCGCTCGGCCTTGGTGTACATCTGCCGCCGCCGTCCCACGAACACGCCGCGGCCGGCCTGGGTTTCGATGGTGCTATCGGCGGCGAGGTCCGCGTACGCCTTGGCGACCGTGTTAGGGTTTACCAGCAGCTTCTCCGCCAGCGCGCGGACGCTGGGCAGCGCCTCGCCCTCCACCATTTTACCCGCCGAGACGGCGAGCCGGACTTGGTCCGCGATCTGCTTGAAGATCGGCGCGGCCGAGCCGGGAGAGATGGTGAAATCGATCGCCATAACTGTACTAGTATGATTAGAACAGTTGGCCTTTCCGTGTCAACAAAAATCTCGCCGCTGATTGTTGATCACGACTCCGGGATGAGCGCCGCCGCCTCCGGATGGTTGCCGTGGAGCGCCCATTGGCGGGGTGTCGCGTTCCACAGCGTGTCGCGAATGGTGGTGTCTGCCCCGTGCGCCAGCAACAGGCGGATCATGTCGATCTGGTTATTCACCGCGGCATGATGCAATGCAGTCGAATGCGAGTGAACGCGGAGTGGGCGGCTCACCGATGCCCCCACATCAAGGCACAGCGCCGCCGCGGCAACCTGGTTGTTGATCACGGCCATTGTGAAAGCGTCGTGCAATAGTTCGGGGTCTACAGATGTAAGCAATGCAGGCAGTTCCTTCATCAATCCTAAGCCCGCGGCGATGGGTGCCGTGATCGGCTCGCCGCCCTTGACCAAGCGCTTGATCGCCTCTCGTTCGCCGTGGCCGAGCGTGCAGAGAATGGAATGCTGGCTCACGGCCGTACCCCGGCTGAGCAGCAGATCCATGAGTGGGCCTTGATGCCCTTGCTGTTTCGCCGGGTCGCTCGTCATGACCAGCTCGAGCGTATACGTCAGGTCGGCCGGTTCCGCGCCGGCGTCGATGATTGCTTCCGCGATCGCCGTGATGTTCGCCGGCATGGTTTTGATCAGATTGGGATTGTTCGCGACAAACCAGAGCAGCTTCGGATTGCTGAAATAGCCGGGCGGATAACAGTCGGGCTCCATCGCGCGATCGTGAACGAGGTTGGGATGATCGGCCAGCAATTGCCTGAGCGCGGACAAATCGCCTGCATGAATGGCGGCGACGGCGGCTTTGAAATCGGCCTCACGAATGACAGGGCGCGTAAGGGTTTCGGTGATGGCCTCGCGATCCTCGGCCACGCCGGCCTTGGCGTAATCGCGCGGCAGCTTGCCGGCGTTGTCCGTGATCCATTCGCGTGCCCCGCGGCGAAGCAGAAGTTCCACCATCACCAGCGGCCCACGCCAGGCCGCCATGTGCAGTGCGGTGGTTCCCTTCTCGCCGCCGCGTTGAAGGTGCGCGCCGGCGTCGATCAGCCGTGTCGCGGCGGCAATCCGCCGGTCCGCGTTGACGCTGCTCTGGCAGGCCAGCCACAGCGGGCTATTGGTCGTTCCCTGAGGCCCGTCGACTGGATCGCCAGCGGCGAGCAACGCGTCGATCATGCGCAGTGACGCCGTGCGGCCGGCCGTCTGCAGCGGCGTGAAATGGAACGGCCCTTTGGCCGATCGCAGCGATGGATCCGCCGCAAGCATCGTCAGGGCGGCATCGTCGTCGCCAAGATAAAGGAGCGTAAAAATCGTGTCGGCCGCGCCGGTTTTCAACAGGGTTCGAAGGGCGTCGGCATTGTCCGGCTTGGCCAGGCGCGTGCAGAGCAGATCGTAAGGTGTGCAGTGTTCGCCATCGGTGATGTCGACGCGCGCACCACGTGAGAGCAGCAGCCGAACGATATCGGTCAGCCCGCGGTCGATCGCCAAGTGCAACGGCTTCCGCGGGGCCGAGCAGACGTTCGGATCCAGGCCGCGATCCAGCAGGAGTTGGGTCAGCGCGAGCGACCGCGCCTCGAAAATCGCTGGCGGCCAGAGAGCGGGCGTAAGCAACTCAGGCGCGTCATCGAGCATGGCGGCAACGGCGCTTACATCGCCGCTGCGGCAGGCGCGGCGAATCTGATCGGTCCGATCGAGCGACCGAAGCAACGTTAGTTCTTCGTCCATGCGTTTCCGATAACTGGCGAATTTCGGGTCGATATCGCGCGCGGCGGTCTCGGCATATGCCAGCGGGGTGCGGGGAATGGAGTGATCAAAATTGAGAATCGGCCAATCGCCGCCGCGCCAGGTGGCGCGGACGGTCATGTCGATCCACTGGCCCGCTCGGCGGATCAGGTGCTGCAGTGTGTGGAAGTTGCCGTCGCCGTTGGTGTTGACGGCGTGGAAGATAGGCGTTTGCCCGCCGATGCCGTCGATCAAATCGGCCTTGGCGTTCACGTCCGCGTGGCGGTCCAGCAGCAGGTCCACACACGTCAGTTCGCCAAACTCCACGGCCGCATGCAGCAGAGTCACGCCGTTCAATTGCATGTTTCCGTAGGGCATGTCGGGGAATCGGCGATTCAGCAGCGACGCATCGGCGTCGAGCAGCGTCGCCAACTCGCCGGCGTCGCCGCGATGGATGGCCAGTATCGGCGGCGTCACTTCCGGCGGGACGAATGCGCCGTGAGCGAGCAGCAGTTCGATGCCGCGATGCTTGCGCGTGTTATCCGCGCTGCGGGAATAGGTGCTGAGCCAATGCGACATCGGCGTGACCGGGCCGTACTTGGTTTGGACCGGCGCGAAGGTGACGTCGCAGCCAGCGTCGAGCAGCCATTGCAGGCCCTCGGGCGATTGGCATTCGCCGGTGCCGAAGACGATGGGGCCGTAGGCGCTGCCGTACTGGCCGTCGGGATCGGCTCCGTGGTCGAGCAGTAGGTCGAATAGCTCTTTGCGAACGGCCAGCACGTCGGGCGCATCGCCGCCGTACCACGCGGCGTGGGCGAGGCCTTTATCCAGGTCGTGCTGCGTGAAACCGCCGGCGGCGAGCAGTTGGCGGACCGTCGCCACATCGCGCTTCCGCACGGCGGCGGGCAGCGGCTCGATCTTGGCCTGAACGTCGGATAGCTGATCGCTGCCGCGATTCATCGTCTCGACCACCTGCATCAATTCGGCCCAATTGCGGCAACCGTAATCGGTGGCGATGCGGTGCTGCGCCTCGGCGAGTTGAATCCCGTCGAGCGATGCGCGGCGCTTCGCCTGCTTGCGCAGATTCTCTTCAGACGGTTTGACGGGGAGGCGCTTGCGCGCGGGAAATGCAGACATGGCGAACCCTTTCCAGAGTCGCCCGTGTCCGCAATTCGGGCCAGGAAAAGGTTGTATGGACGAACGACTCAGACTCGGTGGGCTTAGCCCTTTCCGCGGACGGGCGGCTGCCGTGACAGCCGCCGAAAGCGTAAACGGCGACGGCGGTACGCGTCAATGGAAAACTAAATCGCGGGCTCTCCGGTATGCCGGGAGAGCCCGCGACGGCTGAGCGGCTAGCAGCTCCGGGGGTCAAAGGGTCAGCATTTTTACAACGCGCGCCTTGCCTTTGGCTTTCGCGAGATCAATTGAACTCTGGCCGTCTTTCGTCTTTGCTTTCGGGTCGCCGCCGTGGCTGAGCAGGAGGCGGAGCACGGCGTCGCTGGCACCATAATTCGCTGCGCCGTGGAGGGCGCTACGGCCGAATTGGGGATGCAGCCCGTTCGGGTTCGCACCATGGGCCAGTAGCCACGCTGCGCCGGCGGAATGGCCGAAGTTCAGTTGCGTCGCGAGGCAGCGCGTGCACTCCACCGCGAGCTTCTTAGGATCGGTCAGCTTTTCAATCACCTCAAGGCACGCAGCGTGGCCTTCATCGCTGGCGTGATAGACCGATTCCTGATCGCACGGGTTGGCGCCGGCGCGGATCATCTGCTCGGTCGCTTGGGGATTGTTGTGATACCCGCACGCGTAGTACAGCGGCGAGATCGGCCAGCCGCCGTCGAAATTGAAGGTGGCATTTACCTCCGCGCCGGCGGCGAGCAGCGCGGCGATGATCTTCGCTTGGGCCTCGGCCACACGGGGGCCGGTCTTAAACAGCGCCGAGGCGCACGCGTAATGCAGCGGCAGCCACTCGTTTTCATCGCGAGTCGTCGCCAGCGCCGGCTCTCGCTTTAACAGGGCGGCCACCCGCTTCACGTCCAGCATCACCACGGCGTGATAAAAATTCAGCGGTTCGAAACGATCCCGCAGCAACGTAATGAACGCCGGCGAATCGATCGCCGCGAGCTGCAGCGCGGTGTGGCCGCCGTGCGTGCCGCGCAGCAGCGGATCGGCGCCGCGTTCCAGCAGGAGCTTGACGACGGCCAAATGGGCCTCGCCGCGCGGGGCCGATTTCTTCCGCTCGATCGCCCGATGTAATGGCCGATGCCTGTGCGGCGTGGAGCTGAGGACATTCGGATCGGCGCCGCCGTCCAGCAGAGTTGCGGTGGCGGCCACGTCGCCGGTGTAGGCCGCGTCCATGAGCGGCTTCCATTGGGGGATCTTGTGGGATTTGCGATGGGGCGGCAGGGCATCGGCCGACCAAATTTTTTTTCGCTTTTCCGGCTTCGATGCTGTTCGCCATCGGTGCTTCTGCGTTGCCGCCGCCCAATGTTTTGCCGTAATCCGCATCGACGAAATCGAACAGATTGCCGTCTGGGTCGGCCACGGTGATTACCCGGCCGCCCCAAGGTTCATTGCGAATCTCACCGCGAAAGCCGACGCCGCTCGCCTTCAGCCGGGCCACGCGGGCATCGAGTCCATCGATTAGAAACTGCAGGCCGGAATGTTGCCGGCGGTATTCGCCGACGTGGACGTAGGCTCGGAGCCGCACCCCGGCGAAGCCGAAGTCGATTGCATTGGTGTCTTCGCCGAGCACCTCGGCCTCCAGCAGGTTGGCGTAGAAATGGCGGGTACGGGTGAGGTCGGCTACGGGCAACGCGATGAAGCCAAGCCGTTGTGTGGCCGGCGGCGTGGCAACCGGTGCTGGCACGTTGAGCAGTTCGGCGACCGCCGCGTGGCCCTTGTCGCGGGCCAGATCCTGTGGCGTTTTTCCATCGGCATCACGTACGGCCGCATCAGCCCCTGCTTTAAGCAGCGTCCGCACGGCACTGGCCTGGCCGTTTCGCGCCGCTTCGTGCAACGGCGTGCCGCGGGCGTCAAAGCAATTCACCAGCGATTTGTCCCGTGCGATCGCCCGCTTGAGCCAATCAATGTGGCCCCAATTGGCGGGCACGCAGATGCCAAACGCGCGCGGCGTGGCCTGCATCACGTCGTCGCGCGCCGTTTGATCTGCGCCGGCGGCGATCAACATCGCGATTACTTTTCGATCGCCGTTGCAGTTGGCCCAATGCAGCGCGGTGCCGCCCATGTACACCCGGAAGCTCAGATCAACTTTCTTCGTCAAAAGGAATTTCACCGCGCTCGCGCGGCCATTGCGGCAGGCGAGAACAAGCGCGTCGGACGCGAGTTCCACCGGGTCGGTCGGCGGCGAGGGTAATTTGGCTCCGTCGGCCAGATAACGCGTGCTGCCGGTTGTCGATGCGCCAGGAAGGGCGTACCCGTCCGCATCGAACCAGCCGGCGAGGGCTTCGACTTCGTTCAATCCTGCGGCGCAATACAGATCCGGCTTCACCCCGGCCTTAAGCAGCACGGCCGCTGAGTCGAACGCGCCGACGACGATCGACCACGACAACGGTGTATGTACCGAACGGCCATACACGGCATGCAGGTCAGCCCCGGCGTCGATCAGCGTTTTCACAATCGCCGCTCGATCAAATTCGACGGCGAGGTGCAGGATCGATGCGCCGTCGGCATTCCGTGCTTGTGCGAGCGTGGGCGTCGCCTTGATCAATCGGGCGGCGAGCGCGGCGTCACCGGCACGGATGGCTTCGGTCAGCGGTAGCGGATCGACTGCGGCGGCAACCGTGACGGCTTTTGAACCGCCGAGCAGTCGGGCGACGGCATCATGGCCGTTCTGTTTTGCGAGGTCGGCGGGCGTCAGGCCGTCGGCGCGGTCGAAGGCCCAGCGTTTTTCGTTCGTCGGGTGCTTCTTGGCCGTGAGGCGAGACACAGTACGCAGCGTTCGGTCTGCACCGAGTGACAGCAATGTGCGGACGAGGGGCTCGGTCCCGTGTGCGGCCGCCCAGTGCAATGCGGTCGCACCGCCGTGCTCGACGAGGTAGAGATTGCCATCATCGGTAATCGGCTGGTCGTTCAGCCCAGTAAACGTGCAAGCATTCACGTTGGCACCGGCGGCGGTCAGCAGCTTGGCCAATTCGATCGTATCGGCCATGCGCTTTTTCTCCGGCCGCCAGTTCAGCCAATGCATCGCCGTGCTGCCGCAGTTCGGCAAGGCGATGCGCGGGTCTGCCTTACGGTCGAGAAGCAGGCGAGCGTTATCGAGATCGTCAATGAACGCGGCGTACATCAGGCCGGTGCAGTTTTCGGGGAACGTGATGGCGTTCGGACTCATCCCCGCGTCGAGCAGCAGCCGGGTCAGGTCCGGTCGATTGGCGGCGTAGACGGCGGGTGCGTTTACATTCACGCCGGCGGCGATTAGCGCGCGGACCATGTCGGCGTTCTGCCGAAGGCACGCGGCAATTGCCATCGGCGGCAGCGAGCGGCGTTCGCCGGAAGGGTGTGTCCAGGTGAAATTGGTGGCTTTGGCCAGCGCGGGGTTGGCGGCGAGCACTTTGGCCAAGGTCTCCCCGTCGTCTTCATCGAACGCACGTTGGAACGTGGCCGCATCGACCCGATCTTTCAGCTTCCGCCAACTAGTAAAGCCGTGTCGCCGGGCGACGGCGCGCTGTGCGTCGGCCAACTGGGCGGCGGGTTTATCGGCGCGCAGCAGTTTAAGTTGTTTCTTGGCGGCCTTGCGGTACCACTCGAGATCGACGCGATCGGGGAGCGCACGCTCCGGGAGCGATTTGGACATGACAGACCTTCTTCCACAGGGCCCGGTGTCCGCGAAATCGGGCGGGAAAAAGGTGATGTAACGAACGCTGCGACAGGCGGGAAATTCCCTTCACGCGGACCGTCGGCCGCCTGAATCGGCCGGGCGGACTGTAACGCGAGAGGGCGTCGGGCGGCAAGATAATTTGCGATCGCGGTTTGCCGGTCAGGCGGCTCTACCACGTTGCCCGTGGCACAAACGGGCAAAAGCACCATCCCGCGGCGGACCAATTAAAGGCGTGGTACGGTAAGGCGATGCCGCCCGACGCGTCTTTATCTTTGCCATTGCCGCCAGCCATGAATGCGGATTCTCGTGCGATACGCCGGGCGGGTTACGCCGCGTTGGCGGCGATCGGCGGAGCGACACTGGCCGTGCAATTGTTCGGCTGGTTGAGCAGTACGGACGGCACGGTGGCGGGCGTGGCGCGGACGCTCGTCGGGTTTTTGAGCTTCTTTACGAACCTGACGAATCTCGTGGTGTTTATCGCGTCCGTGCGACTGGCGTGGCGATTCGACGGCTGGTTCGCCCGGCCGCGTGTGGCGACGGCGCTGGCGGTGTATGTCACCGTGTTGTGTGCGGTCTACGAACTGATGTTGCGCCGCCTGTGGCACCCGCAGGGGCTGAGCTTGGTCGTTGAAACGATCCTGCACTACATCGTGCCGATCGGTTGGATCATGCTTTGGCTGATCTGGATTCCGAAAGGCAGTCTGCGATGGCGCGACGCCGCGCCGTGGCTGATCGCGCCGGTGCTTTATGGCGTGTGGATTGGCGTGCTGGGGCTGCTGTTCGGCGGGTCGCCGTACGGTTTCCTCAACGTCGGCACGCTCGGCGGCGTGCGCGTGGCGATGCATATCGGCGGGCTGGTGGTGATGTTCTGGTCCGTCGGATTGGCGTTCGTCGCCATCGACGCGACACTCGGCCGACGGGCGAAGCGGATATGAGCGTCGCCGTGCATGTTGTTCGCGTTTCCATTGATATTGCGGCCCCGCTGGAACGCTGCTTCGATTTGGCTCGAGATGTGGAAGCCCATGTCCAATCAGCCGCCGCAACGGGCGAGCGCGTCGTCGACGGCAAGCGGACTGGCCTACTGGAACTGGGCGACACCATCACCTTCGAAGCCCGGCACCTCGGCTTCCGCCGACGACTGTCGGCGGTGATTTCCGCGTTCGATCGGCCGACCTTCTTTCAGGACCGCATGACGGCCGGCGCGTTCAAATCGCTCGAGCATGATCACCATTTCACCGCCAATGCTGACGGCAGCACGCACATGGTGGACAACGTCCGCTTCCAGGTGCCGTGTGGATGGCCGGGCCGGCTCGTGGGGCGTTGGATCGTCGCACCGCACCTGCAAAAGTTCCTGATTCAGCGGGGCCAAGTGCTGAAAACGATGGCGGAGGCGTAGAAGCGGTCGCTCATAAAAAACTGCAGTTGGCGAGAGATAATTCTTGCATCGCAGTCTCAATCTGCGAAAATACTTTGCTCAAAGCCACCGGGCTCGCAATGGCGGTTTGGGTCGAAGGTCGACCCTTATCCGTAGCGGCCGCCAAGGTGCACCGTTTTTTTGAACGGTTTGTTTCCCACCTTGTTTTTGAGTTCTTCTCTCCGCGGTCCTGGCCGCAGAAGTTAGAGGTTTCCGATGGCCGAATTCACGCACACCACGTTCAAAGCAACTGCCGCCCACGAAGGCAAAGACGCTTACAAGCAGAACGAAATCAAGCACATTGATATCAAGAACAACCCGGACATCGTCTCGCTGGTTGAGCAGATGCAGCACGTGGCCTTCTCGGGTCGCGATCTGCACCGGGCCGCCGATATCTATGATCGCGCGATCAATGACAAGGAAGTCGGCATCATCCTCTGTCTGGCCGGCTCGCTCATCTCGGCCGGGTTGAAGAAGGTCATTGTCGACATGGTCAAGAACAACATGGTCGACGCCATCGTCAGCACGGGCGCGAACATGGTCGATCAGGACTTCTTCGAAGCCCTTGGCTACAAGCACTACATCGCCGAGGACGAATTCAAGAGCGGCACGCGCGACGGCGAACTGCGCGATCTGATGATCGACCGCATCTACGACACCTTCATCGACGA
>JAQGHK010000329.1 GCA_028288875.1 Phycisphaerales bacterium
GGCTGCGTGCGGCACGGCGGCGGCGAACATTTATTACAATCAGCCGCTGTTGGGCGACTTTGCGCAGCAGTTCCACGTCGACGCCGGCCGGGCCGGATTGGTGGCGACGGCCAGCCAGGTCGGCTACGGCGTGGGCCTGCTGTTTTTCGTGCCGCTGGGCGATCTGCTGGAACGGCGGAAGGTCGTCCTCAGCCTGATGTACACCTGCGCCGTGCTGCTCATTGCCACGGCGGCCGCGCCGTCGCTGTGGACGTTGGTGATCGCACAATTGCTTGTCGGCATCACGGCGATGAGCGCGCAGTTGCTGATTCCACTGGCCGTCGATCTAACGCCGCCGGACCGTCGAGGTCACACGGTCGGCGTGCTGATGGCCGGGCTGCTGTGCGGGCTGCTGCTGGCGCGCACGCTCGGCGGCATCGTCGGCGATCACTACGGCTGGCGGACCATGTTTGGCTTGGCCGCAGGCATAACGTTGCTGACTGGCCTCGTGCTGCAGTTCGTTCTGCCCCACCGCCGGCCGACGCTGGCGATGAGCTACGGCCGGCTGATGCATTCGCTGCTGGAACTGATTGAAACACAGCCGGTGCTCCGACGCGCGGCCATTGTCAGCGGCTGCTCGTTCGGCGCGTTCACGGCGTTCTGGACAGTGCTGAGCTTCCTGATGCGCGACCATTTTCATCGCGGCGCGACCGAAGCCGGCCTGTTCGGCATCGTCGGCTTGGCCGGCGCGTTGGCCGCGCCGCTGGCAGGGAAATTAAGCGATCGCCGCGGGCCGGCGTTTACCGTCACCGTGGCGATGGCGCTCAGCATCGCCAGCTTCTTCCTCATGGCCGGCTGGGTGACGATCGCCGGGCTGGTCATCGGCGTGCTGCTGCTGGACCTGGGCGTGCAAAGCGTTCAGGTGGCCGCGCAGAGTGAGGTCATGGCGTTGCTGCCCGACGCCCGTAGCCGGCTGAACACCGTTTATATGGTGGCCCGTTTTATCGGCGGTGCCGCCGGCAGCGCGGCCGGGGCGATTGCTTACACCCATGCCGGCTGGACGGGCACCTGCGCCGCGGCCGTCGGCGCGCTGATCATCGGAATGGTCGTTCATCTGCTCAGCACCGTGGCCGCCAAGAAGGCCGCCGGCCCGGCCGGCGCCTGACGCGAAACGCCTGCCATTGTTGCGTTTTTAGGCGAATCCAATCAAACTTGTGGCATGATCGAATCGCTCGAAGCACGTCGGTTGTATGCCCGCATGGTCGTCACCGAAACCGGAGGCGTCCTGTCGAACACCGGCACGAGCCGCCAAGATCACATCGAAATTGGCGCGGGACAGAAATTCATCACGCTTTCGCTCGATGGCGCCACCAAGGCCGTCTCAACGATTGGCCTCAAGGCGATCCGCATCAGCGCCGGCGCGAGCGACGACATCATCATCGTCAGCCCGAACGTGAAAATCCGCACCAGCATCGAAGGCGGCTTCGGCAACGACCAGATCGGCGGCGGCGGCGCGGCCGACACGCTCAGCGGCGGCGCGGGCGACGACAGCATCGCCGGCCATAACGGCAACGATTATTTCGACGGCGGCGCGGACGACGATGTGCTCTATGACGTCACCGGCATGAACGTCTTCCACGGCGGCGGCGGCAATGATAAGGCCACCGACAACGGCTACGCGCTCGGCAGCGGCGTGGAAGCGTGGCTGACCAACGGCACGCCCGTTCCGTCCTTCCTGCAGGGCCAGACCGACCTGAAGACGGTCAACGGCCGGCTGATTCTCAGCCGGAAGGGCACGCTACCTTCCACCAGCGACAGCACCGACATCGCCGGCCCTTCACCGGTCAACGGCGGGCAATTCGAAGTCACGCAGACGTGGCACCAGGTCGGCACGAACTCCTCCACCGGCACTTATGACGACCA
Organism: Phycisphaerales bacterium; assembly: GCA_028288875.1. Lineage (GTDB taxonomy): Bacteria > Planctomycetota > Phycisphaerae > Tepidisphaerales > Tepidisphaeraceae > RYN-431. The sequence goes on from JAQGHK010000329.1 coordinate 1,903, forward strand.
CTGGGACGTCACCGACGCCGCGAGCGACGGTTTGATCTTCACGGCCTACAACTCCACGATTGACGGCCCGGTGACGTCGGTGGCCTTCCTGCTGCCGCAGCACTGATCGGCAAGTCGGCAAGCTGTAGCTGCGACGCCTGCGTCGCCTTGCCGCCGATGGTGAAGTCTTGCGGGGAGGCGACGCAAGCGTCGCAGCTACAGAAGACTTGATGCCTCAGCTGATTGGTATGCCGTGGCCTTCAGCCTTTTCAATTAGCTTCGGCCCTTAAGGATTACTTCACTTCGCTGAGCCGCACCGCCCGCTTTTCCTTGGCGGCCAGCTCGATCGCTTCCATTACGCGTTGCGTTTGATACGCATCCGCGAAATCCGGCAGCGGCACTTCAGGCGCTTCCCCGCCAAGCACACGCAGCATGTCGGCGGCCATGTTCACGAAAGCGTGCTCGTAGCCCAGCGGATGCGCGGTCGGCCAATAGGCGTGCTGGTAGGGGTGCGTGCCGGGCACGCTGGCCTGGATCTTGACCCAGCCGCGGGTGAGGTCGGGGGCGGTGGCGTCGTAGTAATAGAGATTATTTAGGTCTTCGAAGTCGAAGCGCAGGCTCCCCTTTTCGCCGTTGATCTCGACGCCATTGCGGTTCTCGCGGCCAGTGGCGAAACGCGTGGCTTCCAGGCGGAACAGGGCCCCCTGCTTCATCCGACCGATCGCCAGTACGGCGTCGTCGACGGTGACTTTCCCCTTCTTCGTCGGGCCCTCGACTTTGGCCGCGCTGGCCAAGCCGGCGCCGCCTTCGCTGCTGGGGATGGTGCGTTCCTTGATGAAAGTCTCGGTGATCGCGCCGCTGATTTCGTAGAACTCATCGCCGGTGATGAAGCGGGCCATGTCGATGACATGGGCACCGAGGTCGCCGAGCGATCCGCTGCCGGCCTGCGTTTTATCAAACCGCCAGATGAGCGGAATATCCGGTGAACCGGCCCACCCTTGGCGATAGAAACAAT
>JAQGHK010000358.1 GCA_028288875.1 Phycisphaerales bacterium
CGGCTTCCTCCAGCAGACACCCGAGCCGGCGTCGCTGGCGATCATCGGCCTCGGCAGCCTGCTGGCGCTGGGTCGGCGGCGTCCAAGTTCGATTTTATAAGTGACGGCCACGGCCGAGTTGATCCGCGCCGAAGCTGGCGCGCGGAGGGGCGGCCGCCCGAAGGCGGTTGGGCGGACAGGTTTTCAGAATCAAGGGAATTTGCGTCGCCAGAGGGCGGCGAGCTTACCTAGATAGAATACCATTTCGCACGGCCGGGCCAAGGCGAAAATGGGAAAAATGGCGTCGATGGCGCCTCTGCGATGGCGTGCGGAAACGTCCGTTTAATTGGCCGGAATAGCCGGGGAGCGGTCGCCATTTTGCAACCGGATTTTGGCCGACATCGGCGGCCGGGGCGGTAAAATTGGGGAGACCATCGGAGGCGCTGCCGAACGTCGGGCCGGCGGGCCGCTCGCCCATTCTCGGGCGATCCGTATGATGAGCGGGTCTATGGCGTTCAATCACGCAACGGTCGATAAGAAGTGGCAGCGTTACTGGCTGGAACACAAGACATTCCGCGCGCTCGATCCGGTGGAAGCCGGGGATAAGCCCAAGAAATACATCCTGGACATGTTCCCCTACCCCAGCGGCGCGGGCCTACATGTTGGCCACCCCGAGGGTTACACGGCGACGGACATCGTCAGCCGTTATTACCGCAATAAAGGCCATAACGTCCTGCACACCATGGGCTGGGACGCCTTCGGCCTGCCGGCCGAGCAATTTGCGGTCAAAAGCAACGTCCACCCGGCCGTCACGACCAAGAAGAACATCGAGACCTTCCGCCGGCAGATCCAGTCGCTGGGCCTGAGCTACGACTGGGATCGCGAGATCAACACCACTGACCCGAAGTATTACCGCTGGACGCAGTGGATCTTCCTGCAGCTGTACAACAGCTATTTCGACCCGTACGACGCTAAAGCCAAGCCCATTCAGCACTTGGTGAGCGAGCTGGAGAACGAAAACATCCTGGTCGCGCCCGACGGCAGCGTGCACATCAACCCCGTGCAGGAAGGGCTGGAAGCCGTTAGCGGCGAGAGCAGCACCCTGCGCAAGTGGAGCAGCTACGACGTGGCCGAGCAGCGCGCCATTCTGGACGGCCTGCGGCTGGCGTATACCGACGAAGCCCCCGTCAACTGGTGCCCCCAGTTGGGAACGGTGCTGGCCAATGAAGAAGTCATCGACGGCAAGAGCGAAGTCGGCGGTTTCCCCGTCGAGCGCAGGCCTTTGCGGCAGTGGATGTTACGCATCACCGCGTACGCCGACCGGCTGATCGCCGACCTGGACGGGCTGAACTGGCCGGAATCGCTCAAGGACATGCAGCGGAACTGGATTGGTCGCAGCGTGGGCGCGGAGGTGGATTTTGAGATCGCCAAGAGCCCCAAGACCGCCATCGCCGCCGCCGCCCCGCCGGTGGAAGAGCTGGCCGACGACCTGATCACCGTCTTTACGACTCGCCCTGACACGCTTTATGGCGCGACATACCTGGTGCTGGCGCCGGAGCATCCGCTGGTCGACAGCATCGCGACGGTCGAGCAGCGGGAGGCCGTCAACACCTACCGTGCGCAGGCCGCCAATAAGAGTGAGCGCGAACGCCAGCAGGACGCGAAGGAAAAGACCGGCGTCTTCACCGGCGCGTACGCCATCAACCCCGTCAATGACGAACAGGTGCCCGTGTGGGTGGCTGATTATGTGTTAACGGGCTACGGCACCGGCGCCATTATGGCCGTACCCGCCGGCGATCAGCGCGATTACGACTTCGCCGTGAAATTCGGCCTGCCGATCAAAAACATCGTCCGCCCCGTCCACGGCGAACTCCCGGCCGGGCGAGCCTTTAGCGATTACGGCATCGCCGTCGGCGGCATCATTGATGGCCTGCCCACTATCGAAGCCAAGCAGCACATCATCGATCTGCTGGAACGCGAAGGCACCGGCAAACGCACGATCAACTACAAACTGCGCGACTGGCTGTTCAGCCGTCAGCGGTACTGGGGCGAGCCCTTCCCTATTGTGCTCGACAACACCAACAACCACTACGGCCTGACCGACGCGGAACTGCCCGTCACGCTGCCGCAGATGGAAGACTTCAAGCCCACCGGCACGCCCGAGCCGCCGTTGAGCAAAGTGAAGGATTGGCTGCACTACACCGGCCCGGCGGTCACGCAGGATCGCACCTACACGCGTGAAACCAACACCATGCCGCAATGGGCCGGCAGCTGCTGGTACTACCTGCGGTATATCGATCCGGACAACGCGCAGGCCCCAGTCGATGAGGACAAAGAGCGCTACTGGATGCCGGTGGATCTGTACGTCGGCGGCGTGGAGCACGCGGTGCTGCACCTGCTGTACGCCCGCTTCTGGCACAAGGTGCTGTTCGACCTGGGTCACGTCAGCACGGCCGAGCCGTTCCAGCGGCTGGTGAACCAGGGGCTGATCCTGGGGCCGAACGAATTGCACTTTTTCGAAAGCACCAAAGGCCCGGTCAGCGCGACGGAGGTCGTCGGCATCGATGAGGAAGCCCAGGAGCAAGGGCCGCCGAAGATGTTCGGCTTCCACAAGACCACCGGCGAAAAGCTGCAGGCCACACGAGTTATCGAAATGCTCACGGAGAAGAAAGGCGACAAGATTGTTCTCAAAGCGAACAACGCCATCGCCGTCGACGCCCGCAGCTTCAAGATGAGCAAAAGCCGCGGCAACGTGGTGAACCCGGACGAAATCGTCGAGGAATACGGGGCCGACTGCTTCCGCCTGTACGAGATGTACATGGGCCCGCTGGAGGCGCAAAAGCCGTGGAATACAAGAGATATCGTCGGCATGTGGCGCTTCCTGAACGGCGTATGGCGTCACCTCACCGGCGACGACGAAGCCGCCGTCGGCCGGACGGTCGTCGATACGCCGCCGGAAGACGCGCTCAATCGCCAGCTGCATCGCACGATCAAAAAGGTCGGCGAAGACATTGAAGCCCTGCGTTTCAACACCGCCATCGCAGAACTGATCAAGCTGAACAACGAGCTGCCCAAGCTGCCGCACACCCCGCGTGCTATAGCTGAGGCGTTTACGGTGCTGCTGAGCCCATTCGCGCCGCACATGGCCGAGGAAATCTGGAACCGCCTCGGCCACACCGATTCGGTGCAACATGCGGCTTGGCCAGCATTTGACGCTGCCCTGCTGGTGGAATCGACCATCGAAGTGCCCGTGCAGGTCAACGGCAAACTGCGCGACAAGCTCACCCTGCCCGCCGACGCCGATGAGGGCACGGTGTTTGCAGCCGTCGAGGCATCGGAAAAAGTCCGCCCGTGGATCGAAGGCAAGTCGATCAAAAAGCGGCTGTATGTGCCGAAGAAGTTAGTCAATTACGTTGTTGCTTAATCGCCTGAAAGGTCCGCAAATGGCCGTTGAAATTGAAGCCAAGATGAAGGTGGAATCGCTGGAAGCGACCGTCACCAAGCTGAAGTCCGTCGGCGGCGAACGCGTCGGTGATTTTGAAGAGGTAAACGCGTTTTTCGACACCGAAGACCGCTCGCTGCTCGCCGCCGATGAAGGCCTGCGCCTTCGCACCGCGAAGAACGTCGAAACGGCCGTCGAGAAGTACATTCTCACGTTCAAGGGGCCCCGCCTGCACGGCAAGCTGAAGAGTCGTGAGGAACGCGAGTTAGACGTCGGCAACGCGAAAGACGCCGAGCGATTCCTCGGCGCGCTCGGCTACAAGAAGGTGTTGGCGTTCGAAAAGAAGCGCACCAAATGGAAGCTGGCGGGTTGCAGCATTGAACTGGATACGCTGCCGCACCTGGGGACGTACGTGGAAATCGAAGGACCGGACGAAGAGACGGTGATGAAGGTCCGCGAACAGCTGGGGCTGGAGAAGACGCCGATCATCAAGAGCAGCTATATCGCGATGCTGATGGCGTACCTGCAGGACCAGAATCGGCCAGACCGGGTAGTAACGTTCGCGACGAAGTAAGGCCGGCACCAGCAAATACGGCCGGAATTGCAGGGCTTTATCCCCTCTCCCGGTATGGCCGGGAGAGGGTTAGG
>JAQGHK010000369.1 GCA_028288875.1 Phycisphaerales bacterium
CGCCGGCGGGCACGTGGATGTGCACATCGCTCTCGGCGAGCTTCTTCGGGTCGAGGCCCATCGCGTCGGCGCGCGAGCGCATCAGGCTGAAGGCGGCCGACGCGGATTCCTTCATCACGTCGCCGATCTGGCCGGTGAGGGTGATGGCACCTTTGCCCTTAAAGCGGGTGGCCTCGATGAACAGGATTTCGCCGCCGTAGGGCGTGTACGCCATGCCCGTCGCCACACCGGGGACGGCGGTGCGGCTGGCGAGTTCGGGCTCGTACCACTGGCTGCCGAGCACTTTGCGGACGCGTTCGACGTCGACATTCACGATTTTCTTCGATTCGCCGCCTACCACGTCGGCGGCGATGGACCGGGCGACCGATCCGATCGAACGCTCCAGATTCCGAACGCCGGCCTCACGGGTGTAGCTGTCGATCAGCTCCTTCAGCGCGGCGTCCTGGAACTTCGCCTGCTTGGTCGTCAAGCCGTTCGCCTTGAGCTGGCGGGGGACGAGGTACTGCTTGGCGATGTACAGCTTATCATTGCTGGTGTAGCCGGGCAGCTGGATGACTTCCATGCGGTCACGCAGCGGGCCGGGCACCGGGTCCATGCTGTTGGCGGTCGCGATGAAGAGCACTTTCGACAGATCGAACGGCACGTCGAGGTAGTGGTCCGTGAACGTGTGGTTCTGGGCCGGGTCGAGAACCTCCAGAAGCGCGCTGGCCGGGTCGCCGCGGAAATCGGCGCCGAGCTTGTCGATCTCGTCCAGCATGATGACCGGGTTGCGCGTGCCGGCCTTGCGGAGCTCGCTGATGATCCGGCCCGGCAGGCTGCCGATGTACGTGCGACGGTGGCCGCGAATATCCGCCTCATCGCGCACGCCGCCAAGGGCGACACGCACGAACTTCCGACCGAGCGCTTCGGCGACGGATTTGCCGAGCGACGTCTTACCCACGCCGGGCGGGCCGACGAGGCAGAGGATTGCGCCGCTGAAATCACTGTCCGCGGCGGCCACGGTGGAATCGATCGGCGCTGCGACTTCGTCGACCTTTTTCTTCTTCGCGGGCTTGGCGGCCTTCGTCGCCGCCTGCTCCTTGAGCTTGCGCACGGCGAGATACTCGATAATCCGCTTCTTCACCTTATCCAGCCCGTGGTGATCGCGATCGAGCACTGCCCGGGCTTCGGTCAGATCCAGCTTGTCTGGCGTTTCCACGCTCCACGGCAGCTCGCTCAGGATCTGCAGATACGTGCGAATGACGCCATACTCCGGCGACGCGCTCGGCAACGCTTCCAGACGGCCGAGCTCGCGCTCGGCCTCCTTCATCACGTTCTCAGGCGGCTTGGCGGCGATCAGCTTCTCACGCAGAGAATCGGTCTCGCTCGCGCCGGTCGCGGCGTCGCCTTCGCCGAGTTCCTTGCGGATGGCCTTCAGCTGTTCCTGCAGGTAGTAGCGGCGCTGATTCTTGTCGATGGTCTCTTTAACCTGCGACTGAATCTTCGCCTGTGTTTCCAGCACATCAAGCTGCGTCCCCAGCTTCGCGGCCACCTGGCGGAGGCGCGATTCGATGTTCAATTCTTCCAGCATCGACTGCTTTTCAGCCGCCTCGGCCGCCACGTTGGCCGCCAGGAAATCCGCCAGTGCGCCTGGCCCGGTGATGCCGGCCAGCACTTGCTGGGCTTCATCCGGCGTGTTCGGCGAGAGCTCGATCACGCGATTGGCCTGTGAACGCACCGATTGCACCAACGCGTCCATCTGCGGGCCGTCGGCGGGCTCGTCTTCGATGATTTCGATCTTCCCGAGCATGAACGGATCCATCCGGTCGATCTTGCGGACCCGGAAGCGGGCCACGCCGTGGACGATGATCGACTGGTTCTGGTCCGGCAGCTTGAACAGCTTCAGAATCACGCAGATCACGCCCATGGCGTACAGGTCGCTGGAGGCCGGGTCTTCGGTAGCGCTGTTGCGCTGCGTGAGCACGCCAATGACCTTGTCGCCGGGCATTACTTCGTCCAACAGCGCCTTACTGCGCGGCCGGCCGATGTTCAGGGGCATGACGGTGCCTGGGAAGACGACGATGTTGCGGATCGGCAGGATCGGCAGCAGGTTCGGCACGTTCAAGGGCGTGCCGGCGCCGGTTTTGATGACCGTATGAGTATCGGTGCGGGTAATTATCTGAGATTCAGGCATTCTTTGATTGCTGGTGGCTAGTAGCTAGTGGCTAGTGGCTAAGAGGGGAACAAGCCCGTCTTAGCCATTAGCCACTAGCTAACAACCACTAGCTCCTCTTCAAACTTTAGGCAATTCAATCCAGAGCAAGCCGTTATCGAACGAAGCAGCGATGCGCTCCTGATCGACGTCGGCCGGGAGTTCGACTTCGCGGCTGAATGCGCCGTGGTCGATCTCCATCAGGTGCACACGGGGGCGGACATTGCACGGATCATCGGCTGCCTTGGCGGGGGCGATGCGTTTGCCGGTCAAGCGTAGCCGCTGCTGCTGGACGGTGACTTCGATGTCCTGTTTATGGACGCCGGCCAAGTCGACACAGACCAGGTAGCAGACGTCGGATTCATAAAGATTGACGTTCGGCGTCCAGGTGTCGGCCGGGGCGAAGCCGAAGAAGTTCTTGGAATACCCGCCGCCGAAAGGGCGGCCCGGGTGGCCGTGGGGGGATTCTGAGGCAAGCTTTACGGTCATACGGTTCCTCGCTGACATTCAATAGTCGCGCGGATTATAGGCGATCCGCCACCCGCTGACGTCAAGGCGGGTTTCAATTGACACTTAGGCGCACCACCGGCACAATCTAGCCTCTCGCGAGGCGGATATTTCGCAGCGGATTTTTCTGGCCAGGAGTACATAAGTTGATGTCAGGACCGCTTAAGCGTTGGACGATGTTGTCGATGGCCGCTCTGTCTGTGGGGTATGTCACCGGCTGTGATGACGCGTCCGTTGGCGATAAGACCACTCTCACCAAGGTCGATGCGGCCGTGGCACAGCTCGTGCCGCTCAACTCGCTGGAACCGGGCGACGGGGTCCAGACCGTCACCAGCGGTCTCACCCAGGCCGCCGACGGCGCCGCCGGGCCGGCCTACAAGGCGCTGGCCGCCGGGGCCGTGGCTTCTGTGGATGAACAATCCGCCTATGCCGGCATCCTGAAGCTTAAGAAACAGCAGTCCGCTATCCGCCGCACGCTCACTGAGCTGCAGGGCCTGGCCGGCCTCGTTACCACCAGCAACGCGTACGCCGTCGGCTACGGCCTGGGCGATCCGAAGACCGCCATCGGCGATCTGTCGTCGCACATCAGCTCCATGCAAGGCAACGCGACGAACCTCACGTGGGGCGCCGGCGAAAAGCCGTCCGAGCCCACGCTGGCCGCCGTGAAGCAGGAAACATCGCGCCTTGAAGGCGAAATCGAACAAAAGCAGCAGCAGCTCGACGGCCTGACCAAGCAGCGCACCGAACTCTCCGCCACTGCCGAAGTGCAGGCCAAGCACGCGGACGGCCTGAAGGGCGAAGAAGGCGTTCGCGCCTTCGCCGAAGCCAGTGAATCGCGCCGCAAGGCTGAGGATCTGGGCGTCAATATCGACCTCGTTCAAGTTCAGCTCGATCGCCTCAAGAGCGACCTGGAACTGACCAAGGCCCAGGGCGGCATCGTCACGACCGGAGTGGCCGCGTTACAGGAGCAGGGCAAGGCGCTTGAAAGCGACTGGATCAGCCAGCAGAAGTTCGCCGCCCAGCAGAAGCAGGTGGCCACGCTCACCACCGCCGGCGAAAAGCAGGGCGATTACTCGATCAAATCCGTGTCTGAAACGCTCGCCAAGCAGTTGGCCGAACTGCAGCAAACCCGCTCGGCCGTGTTGCAGCAGCTGGAAGAAGCCCGCAAATACGCCGAGACCGACAACCAGCAGTCGACGGCATTCGTGCAGTCGATCCAGACCCAGCTGACGACCCCCGGCAAGTCGGCCGAGGCGTATAAGAATCTCAAGCTGACCGTCCACCCCCAGCTCGCCCAATACCGCCTGGGCGTGGTGCAGCGGAACACCGGCGCTCTTTCGGCCAGCGAAGCCTCGCTGCTGATGGACGTAAAGGCGACCACGGACGCCGCCAAGGCAGCCCTCACGACCGCCAGCGTGGCCGTTCCGGAAGAGTTGGAAAAGGTCGACACCGCAGCCGCTGACCAGCTGGCCAAAGATGCCGAAGCGAAGTTGACGGAATCCGCTGAGACGCTGATCAATGTCGAAAGTGGTGATTCGCCCGAAAAACTGAAAACCGCCGCCAAATTGGCCCGCTTAGTCGCCCTCCACGCGCACCTGCAGCTGTACGCAGCCCGCGCTGCGGCAGGCGACACCAGCACGGCCGGCCCGGCCAAGGAACTGGAAAGCACCGCCGTCGCACTTCGCGACGAACTGGCCGCCACCAGCACACCGCTGCCGCCGCTGCCGGGCGAACTCGGCCAAGTCCCGCCGCCAGCCGCCACGCCGCCCGCTGCCGCGCCTTCGACTGAACCGGCTCAACCCGCGACACCGCCGGCCGACCCCGCGGCTCCAGCTGCAACGCCGCCCGCAGCAACACCGCCCGCTGCGCCGCCGGCCGCCCAGTAATTGGCTGTCTGCTGATTTAAACCACACGATTCCACGAGCTGCTTCATCGCGGCTCGTGGAATCGCTTCTTTTTGTAATCGACGTCCCGCGACGTAAATGCGCTACTATCAGGTATGGCCGAAACGATCCGAGTCGAAGCGCAACGCGTTCCGTTCACGAGCAATCCCGCCGAGGACCTCGCCGCCGATCTGCGCCGCGCCGAAGTCTTCGCGAAGTTGATGGACTCACAGTTTGATGTCGGCGGCGTCAAAGTCGGATTGGACGCGCTCGTTGGTCTGATCCCCGTCGCCGGCGATGCGGTGTCGGCGCTCATCGGCCTGTACCCACTTTACCTCGCCCGCAAGCATGGCCTCGGCAAAATCGTCATGGGCCGAATGCTCATGAATCTCGGCGTCGATTTTCTCGCCGGCAGCGTACCCGTCGCGGGCGATCTATTAGACGTGTTTGTGAAGGCGAATCTCAAGAATGTTGAGTTGCTGAAGAAGGCCGCAGCCCGTGATGGTCGGATTGGTTGATGGTGCGGGTGGGAGATTGGTCCGGGGCGTTGTCGCCGCAAAAAGATAACGTATTGCCCTGATAGCGCCATTCGATTGTGTTTCCGCTGCGGTTAAACTCGCCGCCGCATGATCCTGACGCACGAGCTCGGCACGTCTTTGTCTCTCTCCAGCGCCGGCAGCGAATTGCCGCTCTGGAAATACGTTTACGGCGGCAAACCGAAGCCATTCTTCCACCCGCTCACCACGCCGGCCGGCCATTGCCTGACGATTTTTGAGCCCAGCGACCACGTCTGGCAGCGCGGCCTGTGGTTCGCTCCGAAGTTCATCAACGGCCAGAATTTCTGGGAAGAAAAAGAGCATCCTTTCGCGAGCCAAGTGACAACGTCGCCGCTGAACGTTACGCACGAAGGCCCGGCCATTCGCGTGGAGTCCAAACTGGCTTGGGTCGGCGGTGACAACGTCACGTTGATGGACGAAGCCCGCACATTCGTGCACACGCCCGTCGATCAGGATTCGTACACGATCGATTTCACGTTCGCTCTGTCGCCGCGCGTCGATGTCGAGTTCAACCGCACGCCATTCAATGGCAAGTGGGGCGGCTACGGCGGCATGGCGTTCCGCGGCAATCGCAACTGGCTCAAGACGCAACTGCTCTTCGATGACGGAACCTACGTCGACCGCCCGATCCCCAAGCCCAGCAAATGGTGCGATCTCACCGGCCTGATCGACGGTGGCCGCAGCCAGTACGCGGGAATCGCGATCCTCGATCACCCGGGCAATGTCCGTTACCCGACGCCGTGGTACGGCGGCACCGGGCCAAACCACTATTTCAACGCCGCGATGTTCTTCCACGAGCCGCTGAACTGGCCGGCGGGAAAGCTCTTTGAGTTAAAATACCGCGTGCTCGTGCACGATCAGGCGTGGGATGCGGATCGTCTGAACGCGGCGTGGACGGCGTGGGAGAAATAACGTCTTCGTAGGAGCGACATACAGGTCGCCCCTACAAATCGCCGTTACGCCGTGCCCATTAACCGCGCGACCTCTTCGCAATCCTTGTCGCCACGGCCCGACAGGTTTATCACCAGAATCTTATCCTTCGCCAATTTCGGCGCGAGGATCGATGCCTGATAGATCGCGTGAGCCGTTTCCAGCGCGGGGATGATGCCCTCTGTCTTGGCCAACAGCTCAAAACCCTTCAGTGCACATTCGTCATCCACGCTGACGTATTCCACCCGGCCGCTGTCTTTCCAGAAAGCGTGCTCCGGCCCGACGCCCGGGTAATCCAGGCCGGCGCTGCAACTGTGAACCAGGGCAGTTTGGCCGTCGTCGTCCTGCAGTACGTAGCTGAGGCTGCCGTGGAGCACGCCGGGCCGGCCATTGGTGAGGGCGGCAGCGTGCTGGCCGAGGTCCATGCCTCGGCCGCCGGCTTCGA